>CAYJBS010000001.1:0-5709 GCA_964368435.1 uncultured Christensenella sp.
GTTAGGGATTCGAACCCCAGGAAGCTTTCACTTCAACGGTTTTCAAGACCGCCGCATTCGACCGCTCTGCCAACTCTCCATATTGTTGCCGCACATACTTTGCTTGAAATATCAAGGATGAGATCCCTCGACTGTTGCTCGGGATGACCTTCCGAAATTCATGCAAACTTGCGACAGTTCTTATTATCTATTAAAGTACTCTGCAATGTCAAACATTTTTAGCTGTTTGGCTAGCCGCACCCTTTTTGGATTCATTTATTCAAAGGTGTTTTGCGCAATAAGCAAATGCTTCAGCTCATACAGCTTGTCACTCAAGTCCACCTTGTAGATGTGTGGATTTGTGAGACGGCAATACTCTTCCCAAAACTCGCCGCGCACCTTTGAGGCATACTCGGCTGTGTCGTGAAGATTCGGCGAGGTATACACCTGCTTCCCTCCGATAAAAATATCCGTCATCAAATTGCGCATTGTATATTTCGTAAAAGTCGTCTTCTTCCAGGTGTCGACCGGATGAAAAATTGTCAGGGGCTGCTCCAAATCAAAAACCTCGTCTTTCAAACAAATGAGGTCTGCTACCGCCATGTTCTCTTCGTCATATATCCTGTAAGTAGTCTTCAGCCCGGGATTGGTTATTTTCTCTTGGGTATCGGAAATCTTTATTTTAGGAGCCCAAACACCGTTTTCTTCGATAGCCGCCAATTTATATACTCCGCCCAGAGCGGGATTCGGCGCCGAAGTAATGAGTTTCGTTCCGATGCCCCAAACATCTATCTTTGCGCCCTGCTGATGAAGCGAAGACAAGATATTCTCATCAATATCACCCGACGCAACTATCTTTGCTTGCGGATAACCTGCATCGTCCAGCATCTTTCTGGCGCGTTTCGAGAGATACGCCAAGTCGCCGCTGTCGAGTCTTATGCCTATCGGCTCATAGCCCTTGCCGCGCAACTCGTCAAATACTTTTATGGCATTGGGCACACCCGAACGCAATGTATCATAGGTGTCGACAAGCAACATGCAACCATCGGGATAGGACTTTGCGTAAGCGCGGAAAGAGTCAATCTCGGTGGGGAAGCTCATAACCCAACTATGCGCCTGCGTTCCTGCCACTTCAATATCAAACATCTGTCCTGCAAGCACATTCGAAGTAGATTTGCATCCGCCGATAATCGATGCTCTCGAGCCGTAAATGCCTGCATCGGGTCCTTGCGCCCTGCGCAAACCAAACTCCATAACGGCGCCGCCCTTGGCTTCCTGCGTGATTTTGGTTGCTTTCGTCGCAATCAGCGTTTGGTGATTTATGATATTCAAAAGCGCCGTTTCAAGCAGTTGCGCCTGAAAAAGCGGAGCCTTGACCGTCAATATCGGCTCTGTTGGGAATATGAATTCGCCTTCTTTTACGGCATATATATCGCCGGTGAACTTGAAATCTTTTATGGCATTGAAGAACGCCTCTTTAAAGAGGTTCAGACTGCGCAGATATGCTATGTCGTCATCGGAAAAGTGTAGATTGTTGATGTATTCGATCGCCGTATCAAGACCGGCGGCGACAGCGTATTCTATGTTGTCGTTGCCTCGATAAAAAATATCAAAAACACTGCTCCTTTCGGCTATGCCTGCCTCCAAATAAGCGTTCATCATGGTCAGTTGATACAAATCTGTTAATAAAGTAAGATTTCTCATTTTTCCCCCTAACTAGTCTTGCCTTCCTTGTATATGGCGTATTTTACGGGTTTTATCAGTTTGTCGGGTATGGTCCTGCCGTACCAAACTCTATTTCCCTTTTTCTTCTGTCTGATAATCAAATAGGTCAACCATGCCGCCGCCGCAACAATGACAACCGAGCAGAGAATCTGCGTATAGTTGACTCCGTGAGTATTTATGTCGCTTTCAACCCGCATAAATTCCATAATAAAACGAATAAGTCCATATGTTATGGCATATAGCGGCACACCGCTGCCTCGCAGCAACAACCGTCTTGAAATTAAATATATCGCAAAAAAGCCCAGAATATCCAGCACCATTTCGTAGAAGAAAGTCGCTTGATAAAAACCGCCCAGTCTGGCGATATAGACCGCCGCCGGAAAAAACTGCCACGATTCGTTGGTTATGAGTTTGCCATAAATTTCTTGATTGAAGAAGTTTCCCCAACGTCCCAGACCTTGCGAAAGCAGCATGACACATATAATAACATCCGAAAGTCGCAAAAAGTCGACCTTGCGCCACTTGCTCCACAACCAACCGCCGAAAATGCCCCCGGGCGCGCCCGAAATAATCGTCAAACCGCCGTCCCAAATGGCAAATATGTTTATGAAATCTTGAAAACCAAAATTCTCGATCAAGAAGAATTCTTTGAAGTGTACAACGACATAACCCAGTCTGGCGCAAATAACCGCCATGGGAATGGCTATCAAAAACATCTCCAAAAGGTCGTCGGAAGTGATTTTTACTCTCTTTGCCAATCGAATCGCCGCAAGCAATCCGATGAGCATTGCGCAAGTAATTATTATGCCATACCACGCAACTTCCCTTCCGAATAATGTAAACGCTACGGATTCCACCTTTCCGGTCCAATGCATAATTATACCTCCACCCTTGTCGTGCCCTTTTGGCGGATAAAAAGACTGAAAATATTCTCTTTTCCGAAAAGCGCTTTCATATGTTCGATGAAACCCTCTGCCTCTTGTTTGTCAAGCATCGCCAGCATCGTGCCTGCGAAACCGCCGCCATGCACTCTTTTTGCGCCAAGATGCGGAAAACGTGAGGCATATTGCAAAGCCAGCGGAATGTTCTGTTCGGCGTCAAGTTTTGCATAACAGTTTTGGAGCTGTTCGTAACTGGACATTCCCGACTCGTTTATTAGTGACAGGAATTCTGCCTTATCCTTATTGTTTATTGCCGACAACGCTTTTTTTACTCGAGTATTCTCATCAAAAAAATGTTTGGCGCGAAGCACGGCTCTGCCACCGAATTGCTTGTGCAATGTGGCAATTCTTTTATAAAAATCCTGCTCGATTACGAAACGCAGACTGCGCGCGCCGAAAGCCGACGCGACATTGTGCATATCATCTTTTATTTCGGCATATTCTCCTGTCAAGTCACAATGATCGCCGCCGCAATTTATGATGACAAGCGCCAAATCATTGAATGTCCAGTTTATGGTTTCCGAAACAGGCATTTTAGTATCCGCAAAGTCCATAAAGCTGACATTGCCTCGCGATATAGTCAACTGATCCATAAGACCCGAAGGCTTGTCGAAATATTCGTTTTCGGCGTATTGGGAAATGACGGCTTTGGTGATATAGTCTATTTTTCCGTCGTTATACAGCGTATTGAGGATTTCGCAAAGCAACAGCTCGAACGCCGCAGACGATGACACTCCGGCGCCTTTGAAGATATTTGAGGAAGTGTTGGCAACAAAGCCGCCTACCTTGTAGCCTCTGTCAATGAAGCCTTTCAGTACTCCGCGCGTAAGCGCTTGACTGGTACCGTATTCTTGCTTATTTATTGCAATATTGTCAAGACTGATTTCCACAGGAGGATAGCCTTCGGAATTTATGACGATAACTCCTTCCGCAGGCACAACAGCCGCCACCGTATCCAAATCGATACTGGCAGCAAGCACAAAGCCGTTGTTGTGGTCGGTATGGTTGCCGATAAGCTCTGCTCTGCCCGGTGAAGAAAAAAAGCTGATTTCTCCCGACAAATTTTCGGTAAGTTTGCTGTATCTTTCCGCCTCGATATTTATGTCGTTGTTGTATAAATCCTTATGAGAAGCCCGAAAGAGTCGACTGTTGAGAAAATAATTTTTGTCCAAAGCCCTTGCCATAAATACTCCTTTCGTGTATAATTTTCATAATATTTCTTGTAAATCATTGTACCACGATTAAAAATACATATCAACAAAATTGGGGAAATTCAAATGCCAAACATAAATAAACACATCGAAAACTTATTATATTACGCAAAAGACAAATTGGGTCTTGGTTTCGAGGACACCATATACGCAAAAAATCAGCTTCTCGATCTTTTCAAAGCCGAAAACGCTTTTGAACTTGCCGATCGCGCCGACTTGCAGACCGAAATACTCGATCCTATGGTCGAATATGCCATCGAAAAGGCACTCATAACGGCGGAAGATGCGTTGCGCTTCGAAACAAAGATTATGGGGCTTGTCACCCCTGCCCCCTCAATAGTCATTGATGAGTTCGGCGATCTCTACAATGTTTCTCCTGCCGACGCCACGGACTATCTTTATTCCTTGTCCGTCAACAGCAATTATATAAGAGTAAACGACATCAAAAAGAACATTAGATGGATGACCGAGGGCGAAAACGGCGAAGTGGGTATCACCATAAACCTAGCCAAACCCGAAAAAGACCCTAAGCAAGTACTTGCAGAAAAAAATCAACCTGCCGATAAATATCCGAAGTGTATGCTTTGCTTAGAAAACCTGGGTTTTGCAGGCACGGTTTCACACCCCGCAAGGCAGACTTTGCGCTATGTTCCCATCACACTCAACGGAGAGAATTGGCATTTGCAGTATTCTCCTTTCGTCTATTATGACGAACATTGCATCGCCTTGTCTGACAAGCATATTCCGATGAAGATTGACGAAAATTCCTTTGCAAGATTGTTGGATTTTGTTTCGGCTTTCCCAAAATATTTCATGGGCAGCAACGCCGATTTGCCTATTGTAGGCGGCTCAATTCTTTCTCACGACCACTATCAAGGCGGCAAAAAAGTGTTGCCGATGTTTTACAGACCGCTGAAAAAACAGCTGTCGAATATCTCCGATGCAACAGTTGGCATTCGTGACTGGTACAACAGTGTCGTGCATATCGCCTCAAGAAACAAGTTCCGCGCGCTGGAACTTGCCGACCGCATTTATAAAAAATGGCAGGCATACACCGACGAGAGCGTAGGCATATTCGCCTATACGAACGCTCCGCACAACACCGTCACCCCTATCGCCTCAATAAACCAAAAAGGCGAATATTGTCTTGACTTGATTTTGCGCAACAATCGCACCGACGAAAAACATCCGTTTGGTATTTATCACCCCACCGAAGATATGCACAACATAAAGAAAGAAGGCATCGGACTCATCGAAGCAATGGGGCTTTTCATCTTGCCGGGCAGACTCAAGGGCGAAATAAACGATATCATCAGCCTGCTTGCCGCCGGCAACATAGACTTCCGCGAAATAAACGAAAACCCACGGCTTTCGAAGCATTTCAATATGATTGTTCAACTTGCAAACGACCTCGGAGCTTGCGACAAAAAGACTGCGCGTGACGCCGTCATAAATTATGTAAACCGCACCTGCATAAAGATTCTTGAATGCACAGCCGTATTTAAGAATGACAAGCAAGGCGAACTGGCATTCGACAAATTTCTGAAATTTGCCAGAGAATAACATACCTTTTCGACAAAAGATTAATAGGATGAGATTTCTCCGCTTAACGTGTCGCTTATCCCGATTGGAGCGAAAGCGGAATAGAGGGAGCTCAATCCGCTTTCCTGCTATTTAGGGGAAAAATCGCAGTCATTATTCTAGTTATCAGGACGTTTATTGACCGCTGACGACATTATTACCGTCGGCGGTTTTTACTATGAATAAGTAGTAAACAAAGGCGCTTTTGTCCGCCATATAAAACAAGTTTGGTGTTGACCTTTCAAGTTAAAAAATGGTATACTATGATTAGG
>CAYJBS010000001.1:5809-25339 GCA_964368435.1 uncultured Christensenella sp.
TAAAACAAGTTTGGTGTTGACCTTTCAAGTTAAAAAATGGTATACTATGATTAGGATTATGAAAAAAACCAAAGTATACCGCTCTTACGCAAAAATAAATCTCGCTTTGACAATCACAGGCGTTGAAGACGGCTTGCATACCATCGACAGCCTTGTGACGAATATCGGTGTTTTCGACACCATAAAAGTCACAAAGAGAAGTGACAACCGAATAATAGTCGGCTACAAGGGACTGAAAGAGCAGCTGATTGGCGACTCCGCAAAAAAAATGGCGGAGTTGCTGCAAAAAGAGTATAATACCACCGGAGTGGATATTTTCATAAAAAAGCGCATTCCCATGTCGGCAGGGCTGGGCGGTTCCGGCGCAGATGCCGCAGGCGTGGCGCATTGTATGTGCAAGCTGTTTGATTTGGGCGATGTTGCGCAAAAGCTGTTGTTGCAAGCAGGCAGTGACGTGCCCTACATGTATGAGGGCGGCGACAAAAGAATGACAGGAAAAGGCGAAAAACTCGAAAATATCGAGTTGCCAAGGGCGCATTATGCCGTGCTGGTATGTCCGAGCGGCGTCAATACCGCCGAAGCATACGCTCTTTACGACAAGATAGGCGGACAAAACGCCGATATTGACAAGATATTACGAAATATGCGGACGGGCAAAGCATTTGTATTGAGTAATGCCCTTCAATACGCCGCCGAACAACTAAACGGCAATATCGCTTTGGGACTGGCTCTGCTTGCGCAAGCAGGTTTCGAAAATACCGTTATGAGCGGCAGCGGAAGCAGCGTAATCGGAATAATGTCAGAAAAAAAGAAATTTAATATTTGTTGCGGCGCCTTAAAAAAGCTGTTGCCGCAGGGCTATATACTACTGTAGGAAAGGAAAACAATAATGCCGAAAAACACTTATGATTATCCGATATATCTTTTTAACGAGGGTACGAACTATTCCTCGCACAAGTTTTTCAAACCCAGCTATATCGTAAAAGACAAAAAAAAGGCTTGGCGTTTTCGCCTTTGGGCGCCGAACGCAAAATCGGTTTCTATCGTAGGCAACTTCAACAACTGGAACCGTCAATCAAACGCGCTGTATCCCCTTGGCGACAGCGGCATTTGGGAAGGTTTTGTGCGCTCGCTGAAGAGGTTTGATTTATATAAATATTCTATAGAACGCGCCGACGGCACGTTGACACTGAAAGCAGACCCCTATGCTCTGCACGCGGAGACACCTCCCGGCACGGCGTCAAAAATATACGACATACGCGGTTTCAAGTGGACCGACAGAGATTATATGCATAAACGCAAAGAAAAAAACCATTATACTCTGCCAATGAACATATATGAACTGCACCTCGGTTCCTGGAAAAAGTATGACGACGACAATTTCTATTCCTACATACATATGGCGGACGAGCTTATTCCGTATATACTCGACATGGGTTACACTCACATAGAATTATTGCCCATTACAGAGCATCCCTTTGACGGCTCTTGGGGCTATCAGGTGACAAGCCTTTTTGCTCCGACTTCAAGATACGGAACGCCTCACGATTTTATGTATTTCGTCAACAAATGTCACGAAAACGGCATAGGCGTTATTATGGATTTTGTACTTTCCCACTTCCCGAAAGACGAACAAGGTCTTTATGAATTCGACGGCAGTTGCCTTTATGAATATTCCGACCCCTTGAAACAAGAACACAAAGGCTGGGGCACAAGGATATACGATTTCAACAAAAGACAGGTGCGGAGCTTTCTTATCTCGGCGGTGTTCTTCTGGTTGGACTATTACCACATAGACGGCATGCGGCTGGATGCAGTGGCATCTATGCTTTATTTGGACTATGACAGAAAACATGGCGAGTGGCTGCCCAACAAAAACGGCGGCAACCAAAATATCGAGGCGGTCTCCTTCCTGCAACAATTGAACAAAGCAGTGCTGACGAAGTACAGAGATGCCATCATGATAGCCGAGGAGTCTACCTCCTTCCCCATGGTTACGATGCCTCCCGACAAGGGCGGACTGGGCTTCAACTACAAATGGAACATGGGTTGGATGAACGACACTCTTGACTATGTCAAGATCGACCCGTTCTTTCGAAAAGGCTCTCACAACAAGCTGACCTTTTCGATTACTTACGCTTTTACCGAAAACTTCATATTGCCCTTTTCTCATGACGAGGTAGTGCACGGCAAAGCATCGATGATTTCGAAGATGCCCGGTACTTATATGGAAAAGTTCGACAGCTTGAAGACGCTTTATGCTTACCAAATGGCGCACCCGGGAAAGAAACTAAACTTTATGGGAAACGAGTTGGGGCAGTTCATTGAATGGAACTACACAAAGCCGCTTGACTGGATGTTGCTTGACTATGACTCGCACAAAAACCTAAAAAAATTCGTCCATGACCTCAACCATTTTTATCTCGAAAGCAAACCGCTTTTTGAGCTAGACAACACTTATGACGGTTTTCACTGGATTGTTGTCGACGACAGCATTCAGAATGTCATCGCCTTCACGAGGTATGACAAGGAAGGCGACAGCATAATATGCCTTATGAACTTCTCACGCAACAAACGGGAGAATTACGAAATAGGTATCGAGCACGACGGCAGTTACAGAATAATATTGAACTCCGCCGATGCCAAATACGGCGGCGTAGTTACGGACGATGCCGTCATCGAAGCGGCGGATAAGCCGATGCACAACAAAAAGTACAGCCTCTCGCTTAATCTCGAGGGTAATTCAGCTATATTCATAAAAAAGATAAAGGAGAACTAAACCAAAATGCTAAGTAGAAAAGAATGTGTTGCCATGTTGCTGGCAGGCGGCCAGGGTACGCGGCTTGGCGTGTTGACGCAGAATGTCGCAAAACCTGCTGTGCCTTTCGGGGGAAAGTACAGAATAATCGATTTTCCCTTATCCAATACCATAAACTCGGGTATCGACACCATCGGTATATTGACGCAATATCAGCCTTTTGAGCTGAACCAGTATATCGGCAACGGACAACCGTGGGACCTTGACAGGCTCAACGGCGGCGCCTTCGTGTTGCCCCCCTACCAGAAAGCCAAAAGCGGCGAATGGTACAAAGGCACCGCAAACGCCATTTACCAAAACATAAACTTCATCGACAGATACAACCCCGAATATGTGCTTATACTTTCGGGCGACCATATCTATAAGATGGACTATTCGCTTATGCTGGAAGCTCACAAAGAAAAAATTGCCGATTGCACAATCGCCGTTTTTGATGTGCCGCTTGAAGAAGCGTCAAGATTCGGCATAATGAACACTGTTGACGACAACAAGATTTTTGAATTCGAAGAGAAACCAAAAAATCCGAAATCCACGAAGGCCTCTATGGGCATCTACATTTTCTCTTGGGACAAACTTCGTTCATATTTGATTCGTGACGAAGAAAACAAGTCCTCCTCAAACGATTTCGGCAAAAACATAATACCTCTTATGCTTGCAGACGAACAGCGCATGTTTGCCTATCAGTTCAGCGGATACTGGAAGGACGTCGGCACAATAGGCTCCCTGTGGGAAGCCAACATGGATGTGCTGAACGACGATTGCGGCATCAGCTTAAACGACAACAGCTGGAAGATTTATTCCAGAAACATGGCGGAGCCGCCTCATTTCACAGGCGCCGCAGCCAAAGTCAGCAACTCAATAATCAGTGAGGGCTGCAACATAAACGGCAGAATCAAAAATTCTATCATATTCACAGGTTCGCAAGTTGATTTGCATGCCGAAATAGACGACTCGATAGTTATGCCCGGCGCCGTAATCGGCGAAGGCGCGAGGATATCCCACGCCATAATCGGTTGGGACGCCGTCATCGGTGAGAACGCCATAATCGGCACAAGACAAAAAGCTCCCGTGAAGGGCGAATGGCAAATAGCCGTGGTAGGACCCGAAGTAAAAATGGAAGCAGGCTCTATCGTAAAAGCCGGCGAAATGGTTGGAGGAAACTAATATGAACAACATAATGAGTATTCTTTTTGCATCCGGAAACGAAAGCAAGCTGAACGAGCTTACTTTACACAGAACGACGGCGTCACTGCCTTTCGGCGGCAGATATCGTCTCATCGACTTCACACTGTCGAACCTTGTCAACTCGGGTATCACAAATATCGGTCTTGTCACCAGAAGCAATTATTCTTCGCTTATGGACCATATCAGAATGGGCAGGGATTGGGATTTGAACAGAAAAAACAGCGGCATAGCCGTCTTCCCTCCCTTTGGACTAAACACTTCCAGAGAAGTCTACAAAGGAAAAATCGAGGCGCTTTATACCATACTTGATTTTTTGCGGAAATCCAAGGAAGACTATGTCGTCATCTCGAACTGCAATATTGCCGCAAACATAGATTTTGAAGATATTTATGACAAGCATCTCGAAACGGGCGCCGATGTTACGATGCTCTGCAAACAAGGAAAAACGACGACTTCCCGCCGCATTGTGCTGAACAAGGACTCTAACAATATTATCAGAGATATGTACATTTCAGAAAGCAGCGGCTCCGACGAAAAACTCATAAGTCTGAACATCTATCTCATAAAAAAGGATTTGCTTATCAACCTTGTCGAAAGCGCATATGCCAGAGGCTTTGTTGATTTCGAAAAGGATATCCTCTTCAAGATTGTCGACGGCGGCAAGGTCTTTGCCTATGAGCTGTCGGGTTATGCCGCCATAGTAGACGACATAAAGACCTATTACGGAGAGAGTATGAAGATGCTGAATCTTGACATCAGAAAACAGCTTTTCAATCGAGATAGCAAGATTTACACAAAAGTAAAAGACAGCGTTCCGACGATATACAAACAATCGGCAAATGTCAGCAATTCGCTCATCGCCGACGGCTGTATCATAAACGGCACCGTCGAGAACAGCATACTTTTCAGAAACGTACGCATAGAAGAAGGCGCGGTAGTCAAGAACTCCATTGTCATGGAAAACGGCAGCGTACAGAAAGGCGCTTCTTTGCAATACGCAATTACCGACAAAAATGTGTTAATCAGCGAAAACAGAAATATTTCGGGATTCATTACCTATCCGATAGTAATAGTAAAAGGTAAAACAGTATAAAACGGAGGTTATTATGAAGATTTTATTTGCGGCAAGCGAAGCCGATCCATTCATAAGAACGGGAGGCTTGGGCGACGTCATAGGCGCGCTGCCTATCGCACTTGCAAAAGAAAAACAAGAGGTGAGAGTTATTCTGCCTTTATATGAGAGTATCCCCGCAAAATACCGCCAAACCATGCTCTTTGTCGGTTCGACAATAGTGTCGCTCGGTTGGAGACGGCAGTATGCCGGAGTCTTCACCCAAAGCATAAACGGCGTGCAGTATTATTTCATCGACAATGAATATTATTTCAAGAGAAAGGGCATTTATGGACACTATGATGACGGAGAAAGGTTTGCTTTTTTCTCGAAGGCTATCCTTGAAGTGCTGCCGCTGATAGATTTCTTTCCCGACACAATTCATTGCAACGATTGGCAGACGGCATTGCTCCCTGTTATGCTTGACAGCTATTTCCGCGAGGATGAGAGATACACCGACATAAAAACTGTCTTTACCATCCATAACATCGAATTTCAAGGAAAAATGGATAGAAGCTGCATTACCGGTGTTTTCGGCATTCCCGAAAGCTATCGCAAAGCAGTGGAGTATGACAACAAAGCAAACATGCTAAAAGCCGGCGTTGAGCAGGCAAACATGGTGACCACGGTATCCGAAACCTACGCAAAAGAGATTATGGACCCCTATTTTGCTTATGGACTGGAGGACATTCTCCAAAAACGCAGCTACAAACTGACCGGCATCGTCAACGGTATTGACACACAACTATACAATCCGTTGAAAGATGACTCGCTGTTCCAAAGATATTCCGACAAGAGTCTGCCCCGAAAACATAAAAACAAAGTCGGACTGCAAGAGCTGGTCTTTTTGCCGGTAGTCAACAAACCTCTTATTGGCATGGTAACAAGGCTTACCAACCAAAAAGGTATGGATATTATTATGGAGGTCATCGAAGAGTTGCTCCAAATGGATATTCAGATGGTCATACTCGGCACCGGAGACTGGAAATACGAAAACGCTTTGACAGAGTTATCGAGGCGGTTCTCCACAAAACTTGCCGTTGTCATAAACTTCTCCAGAGACATTGCCTCGAAGATATACGGCGGAGCCGACATGTTCCTTATGCCGTCAAGATTTGAGCCTTGCGGACTGTCGCAACTTATTGCCATGCGTTATGGCAATGTGCCGATAGTCAGAGAGACGGGAGGACTGAAAGACACCGTAATCCCCTACAACGCCGAAAGCGGCGAAGGCACGGGCTTCACCTTCAAGTCCTATGACGCATACGATATGTTGGACGCCATAAAAAGGGCGCTGGCTGTCTATGCCGACAAGAAACAATGGCAGAACGTCATGAAGAATGCCATGGCACGCGACTACTCTTGGAAGGAGCAAGCAAAAAAATATTTGGATTTATATAAAAGTTTGTAACAAAAACCGATGAGATTGTTGTCTATTTACCGACTATTGATTTGACAAAAAGACTTTTTGCCACTAAACTTTTATTTATGCGCTTATGAACTTAGGCGCATCATACGGTATATACTGCATATGAGGAGACCTGATGAACAAAAATGAAATAAGAAAGCTGATTGAACTCAAATTGGCAAAAATGTACGGCATAAAATTCGAGGAAGCCAGCAAAAACATAATGTACCGCGCGCTCTGCTTGGTCGTGAAAGACATGCTGACCGAAAAAAGACTGGACTACAAAAGAACAGTCCGCGAAAGAGGAATGAAACAGGTTTATTACATGTCAATGGAGTTTTTGCTTGGCAGATCGTTGCGCAATCACCTCTACAACACCAAAATTCTCGACGAAACCCAAAGCGCCATAAAAGAAATGGGCTTTGACCTTGACGAGTTGTTGGAAATAGAACCCGATGCCGGACTGGGCAACGGAGGTCTTGGCAGACTTGCGGCGGCATACCTTGATTCGCTGACTTCGCAGGGCTATCCTGCAGGCGGTTTTTCCATCAGATACGAGTACGGCATCTTCAAACAAAAAATAGTTGACGGTTGGCAGATGGAACTGCCCGATGACTGGCTGTCAAACGGCGACGTTTGGCTCAATCAGCGTGAGGAAGACTCCTTCGAAATAAACTTCGGAGGGCATGTCGAGGAGCATTGGGAAAGTGGCAAGCTGAAGATTGAACAAAAAGGTCATACGACCATCATTGCCGTACCTTATGATATGAACATAAGCGGCTATGACAACAACGCCGTCAACACCATACGCCTTTGGAGCGCAAAAGCGCCTCTCGGCTTTGATATGACGCTGTTCTCAAGAGGCGAATACGTCAAGGCAATCGAAGCCAAAGCCATGGCGGAAGCCATCTCTAAGGTGCTTTATCCTGCCGACAACCACTATGAAGGCAAGTCATTAAGACTGCGTCAGCAATATTTCTTTGTGTCGGCATCGATACAGAGCATCATAAAAAAACACCTGAAATACAATGCCGACTTGAGCAATCTTGCCGAAAAGGTAGCCATTCATATCAACGACACCCACCCTACCCTCTGCATCCCGGAATTGATGAGGCTGCTATTGGATGTCTATGACTATGACTGGGACAGTGCCTGGAAGATAGTCACCGAAACCATCTCATACACCAACCATACGGTTATGCAAGAAGCATTGGAGACTTGGCCGCAGGATTTGTTCCAAAACCTTTTGCCGAGGATTTTCCAGATAGTCAACGAAATAAATCAGCGTTTTTGCGCCGACCTTTGGAAGGTCTTCCCCAATCAGTGGGAAAAGATTTCCGCAAACGCCATTATGGGCTACAATCAACTGCGCATGGCGAATCTTTGCCTTGCCGCGGCGCACACCGTAAACGGCGTGTCCATGCTGCACAGCGAGATTTTGAAATCATCGGTTTTTGCCGATTATTACAAAGTCGCTCCGCAGAAATTCACCAATGTGACAAATGGAATAACCCACAGACGTTGGACGGGCGAAGCCAATCCGATGTTGACTGCCTATTTGAAGGAGCTTATCGGCGAAGGTTTCATTAAGAACGCCGCCGAACTGGAAAATTTGTTGGTCTATCAAAACAACAAACAAGTCATCGACAAGATGGCAGAAATAAAAAGATGCAACAAACAGCGTCTTGCGGAATATATCAAAAAAGCCAACTGCACGACAATTGACCCCGATTCTATATTCGATGTGCAAGTAAAAAGACTGCACGAATACAAAAGACAGTTGCTCAATGTCTTGCACATCTTAGACCTTTATTATCGACTGAAAGCCAATCCCGACCTTGACATAAAACCGCGCACCTTTATTTTCGGCGCAAAAGCCGCGTCAAGCTATTTTATGGCGAAAGAAATCATCCGCTTGATATGCACGCTCAGCGATGTCATAAACAATGACAAATGCGTCAACGGAAAAATCAAGGTTATTTTCCTTGAGAATTATAGCGTTTCTCTTGCCGAAATCATTATGCCTGCCGCAGAAGTCAGTGAACAAATAAGCATTGCAGGCAAGGAAGCATCGGGCACAGGCAACATGAAGTTCATGATAAACGGCGCAGTCACCATGGGTACCATGGACGGAGCCAATGTTGAAATTCACGAGAGAGTCGGCGACGAGAATATCTTTATTTTCGGAATGTCGGCGCACGAGGTTGAAGAATTGCAAAGAAGTTGCTATCAGCCTACTACCTATTATGCAGCAGACAAGCGCATAAAGACCATTATTGACGGTCTGCGCACAGGTTGGGGCGGCAGAAGTTTCAACGAAATAGCCGATTCATTGACGGTAGGCAGAGGCGGCGTAGCCGATCCCTATATGGTGCTTGCCGACTTTTCAAGCTATTGCGAGGCGCAAAAGAACCTCAACAACGCCTACCTCGACAAATACCGCTGGGGCAAAATGAGTATTGTCAACATAGCAAAAGCGGGCTTTTTCGCCGCAGACAGAAGTGTGGAGGAGTATGCTCAAAGGATCTGGAACCTCAAAAAAATATAATCCGCTTCTTTTCTGCTCGAGAGACCTCCGCTATAAGAAGCCTTTTGGCGCCGTTGCCAACAATGACAGCATTGAAATAACCTTCCCCATAAAGAGCGACTATGCCGCTGAGCGGGTTGATATTGTGTTGCGCCTTGGCGACGACACAAAAAAACTCTCCCTGACGAAAACCGCCGTGCAAGACGGCTATGATATTTTTTCTTTGACTTTTATGTTGGAGAAGAGCGCTACATATTTTTACCGTTTCGAAATCACAAAACACCACACAATAGCCTTCGTCGGAAAAGCCGAAGGCGGCTATGCCAAAATTCAAGACTGGCTGCCCGAATGGCAGCTTTCGGTTTATGATGCAAACTACAGCGTACCCGAAAAATACTTCGGCGGCATAATTTATCACATTTTTGCCGACCGCTTCGCAACCGACGGCGACATTGTGCCGCCCCGTTATGGCGTACAAAAAGAGTGGGAAGAGGATGTCACCATAGTAGACAGTGACGGAACCTACCGCGCCAACGATTTTTTTGGCGGCAATTTCAAAGGCATCATAAAAAAACTCGACTATCTGAAGTCACTCAATGTGACGCTTCTTTATCTTTCTCCGATATTTGAGTCCTCAAGCAACCACCGTTATGACACCGGAGACTACTCAAAAGTCGATGCAATGCTGGGCGGTGATGAGGGATTTGTCGAACTACTCGAAAAAGCTAAGGAATATGGAATGGGCATCATACTTGACGGCGTTTTCAATCATACCGGAGCCGACAGCCTCTATTTCAACAAGTTCGGACATTATGACAGCCTCGGCGCCTATCAATCAAAGAAAAGCCCGTATTTTGACTGGTACACCTTTCAAAAATTCCCCGATTTATATGAATGTTGGTGGGGTATAACCGTCGTGCCGACGGTGTCCCGAAAGGCTTATGGCTATCAAGATATGATAGCAGGCAAAGACGGCTTGTTGCAGAAATGGACGGAGGCAGGAGTGGCCGGTTGGCGACTGGATGTCGTCGACGAGCTGCCCGGCGCTTTTGTCGAAAAAATATACTCGGCGGTGAAATCCTCCGACAGCGAAACGCTTGTTATCGGCGAGGTTTGGGAAGATGCCAGTACGAAGTTCAGCTATGGCGAAGAGCGACAATATTTCCGCGGCAAACAGCTTGACGGCGTCATGAACTATCCTTTCAAGGAAGCAATCCTCGACTATGTTTTGCGCCGCGATGCGTCGGCATTTATCGAAAGAATAATGTCAATCTGCGAAAACTATCCATTGATAAGCCTCAACTCTTGCATGACGCTTCTAGGCAGTCATGACACTGTCAGAGTCATAAACTCCTTGGCAAAGGTCAATACAAAGGACACCACAAAACAACAACGCAAGGACTACCGTTTGAGCCGCTTCGAATATGAGAAGGGACGCAAAAGGCTGCTTATGGCAAGCGCTCTGCAATATTTTTTGCCGGGACTACCGACTATATATTACGGTGACGAAACGGGCATGCAGGGCTTTGAAGATCCCTTGAACCGCAGAACCTTTGTCGAAGAAAAAGCCGACAAAATTATTCTGAATCATTACAAAAAACTCGGCAGACTTCGCCAAGAAAACCGTCAAGCCTTCAGCGGACTTTTTGACGGCATTTGCTTTGACGGAGACGTTGTCTTCATAAAAAGACAGCGCCACACCCTTATTGTCAATCCCGGGAAGACCGCCTACTCTCTCAAAGGCAACTTTTTTGAGTGCCTGAGCGGCGAACGAACCGAAATTGTCGAAGGGACAAGCGCTGTTATTCTATTGGATTTCTCTTTATCAGACTAAATAAGATTTTTCTTTTCTCTTGAAGAAACGACTTCATAACCGGCATCGGTGACGGCTTTTTCGAGAATTGCATCGTCAATAGGATCTGCCATTTTGACGACAGCCTGTTTTTTCTTCAAGTCGATTTTTGCCTTTACGCCGTCAATGGCATTGAGCGCCTTGCCGACTTTTGCGGCGCAATGTTCGCAGTTCATTCCGTTTATTTCCAAAATCTTTTTCATAAAAAACCTCCTGAATTATTTTTTGATGTGTTTTGGGTGTTTTGGTTTAAAAAACCTCAATCTAAGCGCATTGGTCACGACAAAAATCGAGCTCAAACTCATAGCCGCCGCCGCAAACATCGGGTTGAGTTTCCACTCAAGCAGCGGATAAAATACCCCTGCGGCAAGCGGAATGCCGAGAATGTTATAGAAAAACGCCCAGAATAGGTTTTGTTTTATGTTACGGAAGGTAGATTTGCTGAGTTCGACAGCCGTCACAGCATCTGTTAGGTCGCTTTTAATAAGCACAATGTCCGCCGCTTCGATGGCAATATCCGTGCCGGCTCCTATGGCTATGCCGACATCGGCGCGAGTCAAGGCAGGCGCGTCGTTTATGCCGTCGCCTATCATGGCGACTACTTTGCCGCTCTCTTGCAACTTTCTGATTTCGCCTTCTTTGTCCTGCGGCAGAATCTCGGCAACAACCTTGTTTATGCCCAATTGATTCTTAATGGCTTGAGCCGTGCGGTTGTTGTCACCGGTCAGCATTATGACCTCAATACCCAGCGCAGAAAAACCGTCTATCGCCTGCTTACTGGTAGGTTTCAGCGTATCCATAACGGCTATGACGCCAAGGATGCCATCTCCGTTTGCGAAAAGCAGCGGCGTTTTGCCCTCTTGCGCCAATCTTTCATAATCTGCTTGCAACGCCTTTGTGTCGGTGACGCTTTCGATATGAGCCAAGTTGCCGGCAAAATATTTTTCGCCGCCTATGACGCAGATTATGCCCCTACCGGGTATAGCCTCAAAGCTGTCAACGTCGGAGATAGCGATATCTTCTTGCTTAGCCTTATTCAATACTGCTTCGGCAAGCGGATGCTCCGAGGGTTTCTCGATAGCGGCGGCAAGCGTCAGCAGTTGATTTTCGGTCATATTATTATATGTTATTATGTCCGTCACCTTGGGTTTGCCTTCGGTGAGTGTGCCGGTCTTATCCAATACTGCAATGCGGATTTTGTGGGCAATTTGCAACGCTTCGGCAGATTTTATTAAAATTCCGTTTGATGCTCCCTTGCCTGTAGCCACCATAATAGCAACAGGTGTTGCAAGACCCAGCGCGCATGGACACGAAATGACCAGCACGGCAATGGCTATCGACAGCGAAAACTCCACGCCTTTGCCGGCTATAAGCCAAGCTATCATGGCTATCAATGCGATGCCAATAACAACCGGTACAAATACACCGCTTATGCTGTCGGCAAGTTTTGCTATCGGAGCTTTGGACGAGCCAGCCTCTTCGACTAATTTTATTATTTGCGACAGCGCGGTATCTCCGCCTATCTTTTGCGCTTCAAACTTAAAAAAGCCTGTTTTGTTGATAGTGGCGCCGATAACCTTGTCGCCGACACCTTTTTCCACCGGTATGCTCTCCCCCGTCAGCGCCGATTCGTCAACGGCGGAACCGCCCTCGATGATAACACCGTCTACGGGTATGGAAGAGCCGGGACGCACTGCTATAATATCGCCGACAACGACCTCTTCGACGGGAATTTCTTGTTCAATACCGTTGCGTATGACGGCGGCGGTCTTTGGTGACAAATCCAGCAGTTTGCTTATGGCTTCCCCCGTTTTGCCTTTTGAACGCGCCTCGAGATACTTGCCCAGCGTTATAAGCGTAAGAATAGTTGCCGCCGATTCGAAATATAAATCCATTGTATATCTTTCGACTAGCGTTGTATCTTGCGCCGCCAACCCGCCGCCGATACGGAATATGGCAAAAATCCCATACAACAGCGCCGCCGAAGAGCCTATGGCAATCAGAGAGTCCATGTTTGGATGGCGCCGCAACAAGGTTTTGAAGCCTGTCGAATAGTATTTTTTATTGATAAAGACTATCGGTAGCGTCAGCAAAAATTGCAAGAAAGAAAAGGCAAGCGCTCCCTTGAAGCCGTGCAAAAACGACGGCAAAGGAAATGAAAGCATATGCCCCATTGATATATAAAGCAGCGGCACAAGAAACACAAAGGATACTATCACCCTTGTGCGCATATCCTTGATTTCCGCATCAATCTTGACGACTTTTTTCGGCGCGTTGGCGCTGTCCCTCACGACGCCGTATCCGTCTTTCTCAACGGCGGCGATTATGCTCTCCTCGGACAGTCTTTGTTCGTCGAACTCGACCTCAAGACTTTTGGCAAGCAGATTGACGTCGGCGCGCTCCACACCGTCGAGTTTGCGCACGGCTTTTTCGACAGTCGCCGAACAAGCCGAACAAGTCATACCTGTTAACGAAAACTTTTTTCTTGTCATCTTACTTCAAAATCCAACGCAATGCTGCCACTTCTGACACTATGAATATATCTCTTGACTACGTCACAATGATAACTGTCATTTTGGTATTCTTCCAAGGCTTTCCAGTCTTCTACCAGCGTCTCCAATATGACATCATAAGACCTATCGGTGTGAAGTTCGTCGATATTTACGGCTATTCCTTTGAGTTGCGGCACTTTGCCCTGCATGGACATAAGCACTTCTTTTGTGCGCTGCGCATCATCAAAACTTTTTAGTTTGAAACATACAATGTGTTTTATCATAAATCTTTGCTCCGTTATTTAATTTTGTAGTTATTAAGTTTATCATAAGTTATAAGCAACCTTTTGTCAAGGTAATGATTTTGTAGCTTTTGTTACCGTTTTGCCGATAACTATTACGTAAAAATGGCTACAGAAAACAAAAATCCGTTTTGATTTTCAAAACGGATTACTTTGTTTCGTCCTGTTTGTGCTACCCATTGAGTAATTTTGTAGCTATTGCTACATAATTTCCTCAAGCAGCGTGTCATCTTTGTTGCAGAAACATTTGTAGCCGAGGGCGGCTAGTATTGCGCCTACCATCGGTGCCAATATGAACAACCAAACCTGTCTGAGTGCCATTCCGCCTGCGAATATCGCCGGACCGAGGCTTCTTGCAGGGTTTATCGACGCATTGGTCAAGGGTATGGCAAGGATATAAACCGCCGTGAAGGTCAAACCGTTGATGATACCTCCGGCGTATTTGTGCTTTCTGCCGCTTGTCGCGAGAAATACCATTACAAAAAGATTGGTCAGCAGTATTTCGGCGATCATAGCCTGCCACCAGTTCAAATCCCAGCTGCTCATTGCTCCGAAGCCGTTGGCTCCAAGCCCTGTTGAGCGTGAGAAGAATATCATAAGCACTGCAGCGCCCACGATACCGCCGACGAATTGCGCTATGATATAACCGATAAAGTCCTTGAAATCAATCTTTTTTGTAATAAGCATTGCAAGTGATACGGCAGGGTTTATGTGACAACCCGAAAACTTCATATAGCAGTAGGTCATCGCCATGAGCGTCAAACCGAAAGCCAGCGACACCGCCAGCCAGCCTGCGCTGAAGCCGTACGCTACTGCGCTTCCGCAGCCGACCAGCACAAGAAACATTGTACCAAACATCTCTGCAACATATTTCTTGAAATCCATTTTTCCTCCTTACATTCATCGCTGAATTGTAATTAGTATTTTGGATTTCAAAATAATTATGCAAATATTATTTGTTTCTCCAAAGTATCAAGTCGTTTATGGTTGGTTGATACTTTACCATATCATCTACGGGAAAGGGCTTGCCGTGACCGGGATAGAGCGTCATTGGGTTGAGTTCTATTATTTTCAGCCAAGACTGCTTGTATTTGTCGACATCTTCAATAAGCAAGGTTTTTCTCTGAATGGCAGGAAAGCCGTTCATTGTCATATCACCGCAAAACAGCTTGCCGTCGTCGGTCAACAGCCCTATGGTGTCGGGGGTGTGCCCGGGAAGTTCGACTATTGTCAGCGGAAAGCCTTGTTCTTGAAGCAACTCCGCTTTGTTGTCACAAAGCAGCGCATTTTCGCAGTCGATAGCGCTCCACTTTCTGTCAGATTTCCCCGTCCATTTTGTTAATAGCGAGAAGAACTTTGACAAAAAGGTCGAGCAGTCGCCCAATACATTCTGCCCTCTTTGCAGTCTGCCCCTGGCTTGGCTATGTATTATGAGTTTTGTTCCGGTATCAAGAAGTTCTTTCAAATAACTTATATGGTCGCTGTGTACGTGTGTCAGAAAAATATATTTTATGTCCTCAAGCTCTATACCGGCAGAGCCGAGTTTTTCAAGAAACTTTGGATAGCTTGTGTTGTACCCTGCATCAATGAGAATACAACCGTTTTCGAACTGCAGCAAATAGTTGTTAAACATCGTGCTGCCAAGGTTGATAATGTTCATTGGCTCCTCCTTTATTGTAATTTAATATTGTTATGTGATTTTCTGTTAGGTTATGTTATATCTTTTTGTAGATTTCGGTTTTTTGCCAAATCTTTCGTATGGCGTCCTCGGCGTCGGTCTCGAGTCTGTCACCGTCTGCGTCATAGACCTTTGTGGTATAATTGTCATCGAATTGCTGCCACGGCGCCGTACCGCTCTTCAAAAACTCGACGATATCGTGCTGCATTCTTTCGGTAAGCTGCATGGCTTTGGTGCGTATCGGCGTCAACGAAAAAAGCATTCGACCGATAATATTGTTGAAATTATTAAATATAAAAAGCAAATCAAGCGCATGCACGGAATGCATACCCGTCAGCTTCAAAAACAGATTTTCGTAATCAAATCTATACATCCATACCGGCGCCCTCATACAGTGGCTTCTTGCATACCACTCGGACGGTATGCGTATCAGCCAGTCACGACCGATAAGCGGATATGCCTTCTTTTGCGGAAGATCATATGCCGAAAGCAACTCTTCTTTGACTTTCTTCTCGTCCTCGAGCAGATACTCCATCTCTTCCGTCGCCATACCGCTGAAGGTTTTTAGGCGGAAAAGTATGTCGATTTCGTTTTTTGTCACGCCGACTAGAAGCGGAACATAATGCGCATTGCCGTTCTTTACGCTTTCCAGAGGTTTTTCGGGAAGAAATTCACCGTCGACATACGGCATCAGCAAGTCAAGCCCGTTTTTTCTGCGGCAGTTCTTTGCAAAAGCTTTTGTATGTCTGTTGAGTTCGTCTGCCGTTATGGAAAGCAACCCCTCCTTGGCAACTTTTTCTTCAATGCCAACGAATTTCAAAAAGTCCTGCGCAATTTCCAGACTGCGTTGACGGCTGTTTATTATGTCGGGAAACGAACTGCTCATTATTGCCTTTTTTATGTATGGCTGCGCCGAAGGAACGTTCAAAAGGCAGGTTACGCTGATTGCTCCTGCCGACTGACCGAAGATAGTGATGTTGTCGGGATCGCCGCCGAAACCTGCTATGTTTTCATAAACCCATTGCAAAGCCTTGAGTTGGTCACGCAATGCAATGTTGGAAGCAAAAGACTTATCGGCAAATGAGAAGTTGAACATACCGAAGGC
The DNA here is from genome assembly GCA_964368435.1 of uncultured Christensenella sp. Taxonomy (GTDB): domain Bacteria; phylum Bacillota; class Clostridia; order Christensenellales; family DTU072; genus DTU072. Next base: position 22,288 of record CAYJBS010000001.1, read on the forward strand.
GCCCAGACGATAGTTCATGGTGACTGCCACAACGCCTTTTGAGGCGATGTTTTGACAATCATATAAGGACTGCGAGCCGCTGCCCAGAATAAAGGCGCCGCCGTGAATAAAGAAAACTACAGGCTTGCGCCCTACTGTTGAGGGCGAAAAGACATTCAGGTATAGGCAATCTTCGCTTTGCGGTTCTTTCTCAAGCGGCAAGAACTGCGGACAGACCGAACGGAACTTCGTCGCGTCATATACGCCCTGCCATGGGGCAAGTTCTTGCGGCGCCTTGAAACGGTTGTCGCCCACAGGCGGCGCGGCATAAGGTATGCCTTTCCAGACATATCCCGATTTTGCGCAAATGCCACGGACTTTTCCGTATTTTGTTTCGACGACAACGCTCATGCTTTCCTCAATCGGCTCTGAGAGTACTCTTTTTATGGGAATAATACCTCGAAAAGCCATCCTTTTACCAAATAATAACATATGTAACGGTATTTTTCAAGAGCGAAAAATACCTTTGAACTTCTTCTTATAGGCTTGTTTTCAAATTTACGCCGCGAAAATCATTTTCATCTTTAACAACCGAAGCGCGGTATTCCGAAAGGAATTTTGTAATCTGATACATATCTATCCAAATTTCTTTGGGACCTTGATATTGACATTCGTCAAAAATCAACTGCATACCCAAATGTAAATGCGGTTTTGTCTTCATATTGGCATTTTCTTTTGTGCTGTATCCCGTCACCCCGAGATATCCGATAACCTGTCCCGCAACAATGGTGTCACCCTTTTTCAGCCCTTCGATATATGGTTTTTTCCTGCGGAGATGAGCGTAATAATAAGACCTTTTTTTGTCGAATGACCTTATGCCAATGCGCCAACCGCCATATTTGTTCCAGCCCAGCTCGCTGACCGTTCCGCCCTCGATGGCTATTATCGGCGTACCTACCGAACCCATAATGTCGTGACCGAGATGTTTTCTTTTGAATCCGAAGGAGCGTGAAGCGCCGAAGTCGTCATAGTGCGAATACCAATAACCGCGCGCAAACGGATGATAATTCTTTCCGCCGTATTTCACTTCACCGTTTGCCGTCTTGTATTCGCCGATGAACTCGCCAAAAATGGCGCTGTAAGCCTCGACATAATATTTGTAATACTTGTTTGCGCCGTAAAAATCGTCAATCTTCTTGCCCTCTTTGACAAGATATACAAGATTGTCAAGGTTCTTAGTGTCGCGTTTGATATTGAAACTATTGCCGTTTTTTGTAGCCAGATATGCAAGCGCCTTGACAAAATCAAACTCATTGTCGCTACCATGCATGCTGACGTCGTATTCACAGGCTCTTTTCATAATTTCATAAGGCACTTTGCAGTCAACCCATCTTATGAATTCTTTGTCGCTCTCATAAGAAAAACCTGCGTTAAAAAGAAAAACAGTCAGCACAACCGCAATCAAAAAAACTAAAAATACTCTTTTCCTAATGCTAAAATAATTCATAAGTCTATTTTCTGCCGGAATGAAGGAATTATGCGTTATTTAATAGACTTTAAGCGCGCCTATCAGCCGTTTTTTGTTGACGGTAAAGAAAGAATTGATACTCATTATCAAATAAAATGCCCCGAATACGGCAGAAACCTTCAATGCGACATCGACACTTATTGCGCGGGAAACATATAATTCACCTATCGCAAAGGTGTTTATCATGGCAAAATTAACTAGCACCAACGTGGCGGCTGAAAATGCCAGCGCCACAAGAAATATCACTACACTTTCGATAAGTTCGCACAAGAATAGCCTTGCTCTGCTTGCGCCCAATGAGTAGATTTGATAAAAGGTTGTTTTTCTTTCTTCTCGGGAGTTCAATATGTTGGCAAGAACGCCGCAAGCGCATACCAGTATGACAAAGAAGGAGAAAATATTGCTGAAATCAATAAGTGTCTTTATAATATCAAGGTATAAAGCAAAAGCCGCAGTCTTGTTATACGCCACAATATTATAGGTGCCCAGAGCCGCGCGTATCGTCGAAACGGTCGCCTCAATATTCCCCGAAGTCTTGCATACGATACTGTCAAACAGTGGTACCTCAAACAGCTCCGCCATAAGTTCATTGCTGAGAACTGCGGTCCTGCCGAGATGCAGATATGAAGAGTAGAAGCCCGTAATATTAACTTCTTTTGTTATTCCGTTCATAGTTATTGTTATTTTGTCACCTATATCAACTCCGTACAGCTTGCTATACGAGATATCCACCATCATGCCTTCTTTTTTTGTCAAAGAATCTATTATTTCGTCACGGGAGCTTACGTTGCCCGTATTTTTTATAAAATCAAGATTTTCGGGGCTGAGACCTATCATGTAGATATACGCCTCTTTGCCGTCCAATACGATATCAATTTTTTTGCGTGAAAAGGAGTAGACATCATATACCCCGTCGATGCCCTTCACCGTGTTCATCGCTTTGTCATTTTGCGCCCGAATGTTCTCTACTACAATATCGCTGTCTATATTGTCAACCATCTGCATGCTGAGATTGTATGTGATATTGGCGGCGCTGCTTATGGTGACACAAAGCGTTATGCCTGCAATCAATACGCGAAGCGTACTTGACAGCCCTCTTTCATTCTCTACGTTTTTTAATGCAAGGTGCGGCGTACCCCAATCAAACAGCTTTTGCATAGCTTTGGCAAAACACCTTGCTCCATACGGCGCGACAATAAACGTTCCTGAAATGCCCAGCAGCAACGCGGCTATGCCCCTTTCTCCGCTCAATCGGTAGGGAACACAAAGAAGAGCCGCTGCAATTATGAAAGCCACCCCCTGTGCAAAGAATATCCGATTGTTTTCCCAAACCGTATTTTTTGCTGTCGTGAAGCTTGTTCTTACGGCAACTCTCCGAGTTTTTAGTATCGGCAACAGCGACATGACAAAAACCGCCGCCGCCGAAACGACTGAAGAAACAAGCATCATATTGCGATAAAAGGTATCTGCCGAATCAAACTTAATAATCTTGGGTAGATATTGCGAAAACAGCACACTGTTGCACAAATACCCCAGTCCTGCGCC
>CAYJBS010000001.1:25439-29790 GCA_964368435.1 uncultured Christensenella sp.
AAAAATATTCGCTGACAAAGGTCTCAATGCCGTACATGACTACAGCCCCGGGTGTGTCGAAACAGGGGTGGTGCTCGGCAATTTTTGCCACGCTAAAGGTTTTTTGTTTGTCGCCGACAGTAATATTGACAGTGCTGTATAGGCTCAAACCATAATCTTTCGCGGTCTTTTGACTTATGACAAGTTCATGCTTGCGCATGGCTCTGTCGATTTGGGCAACATAAGTCAGGTCATTTAATCTTCCGATATTCTCTTCGGTCGTTGCGCGCAAATCGATATATATTTGTTGCTCGTTCAGCGTAGCCGAACCGTAAAGCTCCAATACCCCGGCTACAAATTCGTACTCTGCCTCGAACTGCGACAGCTTTTTCGTTGTAATGATTCTTGAACTGCTGCCTGCGGTGTACGCCAATCGCAAGTCGGTATTCTCGGACTCAACGACACGGCTCTCCATAAATTGCCCAACGGCAAGTTTGTTGTATATCAAGCTGAAAAAGAGAAGACCACAGCTCAAAGCAACGGTGATAATTATTGCTACCGTTCTGAACTTGTTTTTTATGATATTTCTGAAAGCCAGTTTAAAAACCATCAGTCAATCTTCCCATCGCTTATGTGAATACGCTTTCTTGCGTATGCCGCTTGCGTCTCCGAATGTGTAACCATAATTACCGTGGTGTTGTACCTTTCGTTGATCTCCTTCATAAGTTGCATTACGGCGCAACCTGATTTGCTGTCGAGATTTCCCGTCGGCTCATCTGCAAAAATGATTTTCGGACGAATAAAGACAGCGCGAAGCAGAGCCGCGCGCTGCTGTTCGCCACCCGAAAGCTGATCGGGGCGCTTTTTCAGCGCCGTTTTCAGTCCGGCGACTTCAACAAGTTCCTCAAAATATGCCTTGTCCGTTGCCGTAAGCCTTCTGTCCATGCGAACAGGCAAAACTATGTTGTCGTACACCGAAAGATTGGGAATCAGGTTATAATACTGATAAACAAAACTGACCTCACGCCTGCGCAATTTCGCCATTTGTGCTTCGGAAAAGAGTGAAATATCCTTGTCATTCAGAATAACACTGCCCGAAGTCGGCTTTTCTTGTCCGCTAAGCAAATAAAGAAATGTGCTTTTGCCCGAGCCTGAAGCGCCGGTAACGGCTACAAATTCGCCTTCGGAGATATCAAGACTTATGTCTTTTATGACGTGAGTTTTCACTGCGCCATTTTCATAATCCTTTGTCAGGTTTTTAGCTTGCAAAATTATCATGTTCTTTCTTCTTCCTTTTGGCAACGATAAGATTTCATTGTTTCGACAACTTTATCTATGCCGATAACTCGTTGAACCAAAAAGAGCGCCCCGAAGGAGCGCCCTTTTTCTTCTGTCCGGTTTAATACCTTTTAGGGAAAAGCCAATACAAATGTGTGAACATCCCGTCAACGACGCTTCCCAAAGCCGTGTCGAAAGCTATATTATTTGCTTCATAATTATAGTCGATTGCCGCCCATGTTGTTATGGCATCGTAGTTGTCGATAACAAGTTTGAGGAATTCGGCGGTAGATGTACCCTCTCCGGCAAGAGCAAATACGTCGGCAAATTCCGTTGCCGGAGTTGCTCCGAATACAAGATACAAGGTTTTTATGAAGTTGTGAGCCAAATAATACTCTGCATGTGTATCATCTTCATCTGTTACCGCAACCGCTTCATGCGTCGCATCTTCTTCGAACACTGAAATCAGCAATTCTATGACTTCATCAAAGCTGTTGTATTTTTCGTTGCCGATGACCAGTTCAAACATTGATAAGAACTCGTCGATGTTCGCAATTGTTATCGGATCCGCCCTGTCGCCGATTCTGATGATTCTGTAAAGTTGATATAGCGCGACTATGGCGTCCTCGGGAACGGGTATTTCGCTGTCGGTATAATAATCCCGCAAACCCTCCAGGGCATATATAATCTCCGATTGTGCCTCTGTTTTCTCGAACGTAGCGAAGGAATAAAGCTCTGCAAGCTTGAGCACCATAAACGATATATCGTCCGTATATGCAACGTTGGCAGCAAACACTTGCAACGCGGCTATCAGTTCGGGAGTCTCATCTTCACCGATATAATAATCGGTGGCATACTGCAACAATTCTGACAGCAGAGCGCTGACATCCTCAATTGTGAACGGCGTATATATCTTTTCGGTGTCATCATCGTAAGCAGTAAAAAGCGAATAAATGAAATATGGTAAATGATATCCTATTATTCCGTTGTCAAATCCTGCTTCCAAATCATCGGCACAGTATTCAAGCATATATTTGAAGTTTCTGATTTTTTCGATGTCTACATCCCTTTGGGCAAGGAAATATGATAGCGCAAAGAGTTGTATCTCCTTGCTTTCCACATCATCTGCTTCTTGACCGTCATAAAAAAGGTCCAGTGTCTGATAGATGCCGTAGAGTTCAGGCGCTATTTCGGAAGCCTTTAAATCGATTTTTGTTACAATAAGATTTTCTCTTTCTGCGGGGGTTACTGCGGTATCATACGCTTTTTGCGAAATGGCTTTCAAGGCGTTATATCTTGCGTCGCTGATACAAATCTCCTGCTCACCAATGTCTTTGAGCACTCGACCTCCCACGTATTTGAGGTCCCCTTCAAACAAAAAGTAAGAAAACGGAGACGCTTTGTTTTCCGGCGCGGCGTCATATTCTCTGGAGCTGCCAAATAAAGCAGCAAACAGCAATTCGGCTATGCCGGAGAACAACTCATCCTGCGTAGCGTTATAGCTTGCGGCAAATTCCGCAGCGTTATAATTCTCGCCATATATTGCGCAGAGCATTTTTGCTTCGATTATGGCAAGGTTGTCATAGAAGAACTCACCTTTGGCATCAGGCTTCGCCTCATTTGTTTCTGTATTAAAGATCAAGACGCTCTCAAGCATCGGCAGATCCACCACGGCAAGCACGTCTCCGAGTTTTGATAAGAAAGCATGGTGCTTCATCTGAGCAAGAAAAGTGCAAATTGACTCAGGCAAAACCATCTCTAGCGATGTAAGGGGAAGTATAGTAGATATCAGATTTTCTAATATTTCATCATCATAAGTAGCCGTGAATTCTTTAAGCGCCTCGCTGACAGAACTTATGGCAGCAACAATCTCTTCAAGTGACTCCGCTTCGCCACTAAAATTCCCTATGATGCCGTTTTCGTCGACGATACCCATCAATCCTAAAACAATTTCTGCAAATTCCATTGAAAATTGTACTGTTATGGTGTCTCTTTCGGCTTGAATTTCTTCAGCCGTTGCGGGACTTATTTCAATAATAATGGAGTACACTGCTCGAATATATTTGTGAAACAGCACGCCAAAGTCGTCTGAACTCCAGCCGCTTGCCTCATCACTTGCAAGGAAAAGGAAACCGTCAAGCATCCCTTGCGGATCGGGATAATAATAAATGCTGTCGTCCTCATTGCTTCCTTTGGTCATAGTAGTATAGTCGAACTTATTCAACTCGGCTGTAATTTTTGTTATCTTATCGAGTGCGATGTCGTCTTGACTAAATAAATACGCCAACGCATCTGTTGTCAAGAAAGCAAAGAATCTTCTATTTTCGACATAGGTTTCATGTTCAATTAATTTGCGGAGAAGCTTGACATAAGCCCGAGCCTCAGGTTCCTCCTCGGCGGAAAATACCATATCTTCGTCAGTAGTAAAGTATACCGCAAAGTCATGGACATCTCCGAAGTAAAGATTTTGGAATGCATCCGAATATTCGATATTAATGCGAAGATTATCCATTTCGTCTTGCTGAGCTGGGTCACGTTCAACCATATCATATAATGTTATGTAACTTTCGCAATCGGCAAACAAATATCCTTCTTCTCTCAATTCTTTTAGTCTTTGATAATAATTCGGAAGGTCCGAAGGGATGTATTTATTCTCAAGCCCTGTGATTCTTTCCCATATCCCCTCCATCTCTTGTTGCTCTTCAGGCGTTTTGGTTTCTTTTTTCCTAAATAGTTCCATGTATCTAACATAATCATGATAACAATTTTGAATAGAGCGCATTAGAGAATAATTTTCGTATTCTTGTTGATACTCGTCAAGGAAATAATAATCATATGAAAATCCGAAAACGCCTTCCAGTCGGTCCAGCTCTGCGATGTCTTCTGTACTCAACTCCTCTTTAACGCCTCTGCCTCTTGTTTCATCATAAGCAAACAGAATAGCGTCTATAAGACCTTCTTTTGCGGCATCGTATTCTTCACCTGCCGCGGAACGCGTCCATTTGGCATATAACGTCACTCTTTTGCCTTGACCAGGAACGAATTCGGCGAGTACACTCTCCGCAGTGGCCGGCATATCGTCAAAATACCAGCC
>CAYJBS010000001.1:29890-47345 GCA_964368435.1 uncultured Christensenella sp.
CAAAATACCAGCCGTCAAATATGAAAGTATAGTCCACCTTCGCATTGGGCAACTCGATAGCCGTTGCGTCTTGTCTTATTATGAGCGGTTCGATATCGTCAAAGAATTCTCCTGAAAAGCTTATATAATATGCAAGCGTCCATTTTGCATATAAGGTGATCTCCGTCACTTCTGCATTGAAAAGCGCAATGACCTCTTGTACAGTAACCGCAGCCTCATCTTCAAGGTCAAGAAACCAGCCGTCGAAGAAGTCGTCTTCTCTTTTTATGTTGGCGGGGAGTGCAAAGGTCATATCGGTTTCAAAGAAGCTTACAGGTCGCACAATAGTGCCGCCACCGGCATCGAAATTCACCGTATTAGTTATGGCGTCTCTCCATTTGGCGTATAGTGTGCGAGTGTTGTTCTCTTTTGTTAGACCGGCAAGTACGTTTTCGACGGTCGCCGCTGTTGTGAAGGTGTTCTCAAGATACCAGCCCAAAAAGACGCATGCGGTCTTTGTGGGAGCCGCAGGGAACACGAAACTCTCGGTGCCTTCAGGGAATATCGAGAGCGCAACTGGACTGCCGCCATCGGTTGAGTAAGAAATGTTATATGTAACAGCAGGTGTCCATTTGGCAAAAAGCGTAATAGTCTTTGTCGCGGGAGTCAAAGCCGCCAGAACATTCTCTACGGTCGCCGCAGTTGTAAGTCCGCTTTCAAGATACCAGCCGGCAAAATCGTTGTCTGCTTTTGTCGGAGCGGCAGGCATCGTAAAGGTCGTAGCATCCTCTGCTATGGAAATATTCGCCACAGCGCTACCGCCTTCTCCGCTATTGAACGAGATTGTGTATGTAATAGTCTCGGAGGCTACAGGCGTCCATTTTGCATAGAGCGTAATTTCGGTGATACCGTCAACGAACCTTGATAAGACATTGGCAACGTTTGCTTTCTGTGTCAAATACCATAATTATGGTTACAATCAGAGAGGGAATATGAAAAAATATATTTTCTTTGAATTTCTTTAATTTCAGTCGTTAAATAGCTCTTCCTTCATTGCTTTTGCCGAAGGGGTTATGGCGATACCACCGAGTGATGTCTCTTTCAGTTCGAAGGGGAGTCTTTTGCCTACGCGGTACATTGCGGCGATTATTTCGTCGGCGGGGATAAAAATTCGTTGTCCGGCAAGCGCCATATCGGCGCTGATTACGGCGTTTACCGCTTGGCTTGCATTGCGGAAGCTGCAAGGGAGCTGCACCAATCCTGCGACAGGGTCGCAGACAAGCCCCATACAGTTTATTAAAGCTATACTAACCGCTTGACTAACCTGCTCAGCGTCACCTTTTGCGAGATATACCGCCGCGCCCGCCGCCATCGCCGCAGCGGCGCCGCATTCAGCCTGACAGCCGCCTTCCGCTCCCGAAAGCGTGGCATTGCGCGCAATAATGGCGCCTATGCCCCCTGCAAGCATCAGCGCATCAAGCATTTCTCTCTTGCTTGAGTTCAGCAAACGTCCGACATTTATCAGCACTGCCGGCAATATGCCGCACGCGCCTGCCGTAGGAGCGGCGCAGATTCTCCCCATGGATGCATTTACCTCGCTCGATGAAAGCGCCATCGCCATAATGTCGTTTGTCAGCTTTCCGCCCAAAGTTACGGTAGCAGCGTAGTTCGATTGTGCGGCGCTTTGTCCCGAAATCAAACTTCCGAACATTTCTTGCGGACTGTTGAGCGCCTTCTCTGCGCTTTGGAGCATCACCTCGAGATGCTGCTCCAATCTCGCATAAACAAGCTCCTCAGTTACTCCGGTAAGACGAATCTCGTTGTCGAGTATTATTTTATGCAATGGCTGAAGGGATTCTTGCGCCGTTGCAACCAATGTTTTAATATTCTTATACATATTATCTATCCTTAATTATCAGCGCCTCGACGATATGGTTCATTTGTCCGATCTTCTCTACGACGGCGGTATAATCTATGTCGTCGTCGGTTTCTATTATGGTCGTGCAAAGTCCGCCTTTCTCTTCGCGAGTCAGCCGCATTACACCGATATTTATTTGTTCTTTGCTGAGAAGCTGTGTAATGCCACCTATCACTCCTTTCTTGTCATAATGGCGGATTATTATTGTAGGCATCTCACAACTTGCGTCAAGCCTCGCTCCGTTCAACTCATTTATGATTATTCTTGCTCCGCCAATACTTGACGCTATGATTTCGTTCTGACTGCCGTTGTCGTGATAGAGTGTAATTTTGCAACTGTTTTCGTGAACATCGCCTAAATCCGTCTCATAAAACTTATAGGCGAGCCCTCTCTCTGCGGCTATTTCATAAATGTTTCTTATATTCTCATCGTTCTCACGAAAACCAAGTACGCCTGCCAGCAACGCTTTATCTGTGCCGTGTCCTATTCCGGTTTTTGCAAAGCTGCCATGCAGCCCGAATTCCACACGATGAAATGGTTTGTTTACAATCGCTGCGCCTATTCTCGCCAATTTGGCAGCTCCCGCAGTATGACTGCTGCTGGGTCCAATTATTATTGGTCCTATGATATCAAATATGCTTATATTCATATTTTCTCTTTCCTTACAGCGTACCTCTTGATGGTAAAGTCAACAATTTTTATGACATTCTCGGCAAGGAATATCACAGAAAACAGCAGAGTGAAGCTGACAAGGCTGGATAGCTTCGAAAGCTTGAACAAGTTCAGCGTTTGGGGCAACATCGGCATAAAGATTGCACAACTCAGCCCCAACGACAGCACAGTAATGAATAAAATCTTTCGTACCGTGTTGAATGGTTTTGAGATATTATACAGCACAAGCAAAAACACACCGAAAATCGCATAGGTTATGATGGTTCTGTATTCGGCTTGCGGCACACTCAGCCAACCGTTTTTTGACATCGCCATGATGACAAGCACCGCCACAACAATCGAAATTGCCGGAGGCAAGACATTTTTCATTATGTTTTTGAGGAAACTGCCTTTTATTTTGTTGTTGTTCGGCTCCAGCGCCAGCACGAACGATGCAAACCCTATGACAAATACACTGGTATAAGTCAACTGTACAGGTTCTATCGGATAGCTCATGCCCGACACAATCAGGCAGAACAGCAAAAGGAAAGAAAACAATGTTTTGGTGAGAAAAAGCGAGGAGGTTCGTTCTATATTATTGATGACTCTCCTGCCCTCGTTTACTATCGAAGGCATAGAACCGAAATTCGAGTCGAGAAGTACAAGCTGCGCAACGTTTCGGGTGGCTTCGCTGCCGTTTGCCATGGCTATGGAACAATCGGCTTCCTTCAATGCCAAAATGTCGTTTACACCGTCTCCCGTCATAGCGACGGTCTTGCCTGACTGTTTGAAAATCTGGATAAGAAGTTTCTTTTGTGTGGGATTTACTCTGCCAAATACAGTATAATCAAGCGCTTTCTGCCTGATTTCATCATCGCTGACATCCTGTAAGCTGAGATATTTCTCGGCGTTGTCTATGCCTGCGCGTTTTGCAACCTCCGACACGGTCAACGGATTGTCGCCCGATATTACTCTGACATCGACGCCGTTTTGCTTAAATGATTTTATCGTTTCCACCGCCTCGGATTTTATGTTGTCTTCAATGACAATTATGGCATAAGGCGTCGATTGCTCGGGAATAAGCTGTTCTTCGGAGGCTTTTGTGGTGTTTATGGCAAAAAGCAAACATCTGTTGCCCCTTGCCTGATATTCTTCAATCTTTGCGGCAAGCGACTTTGACATAGTGCGCGTGATATATTCCGGCGCGCCCAGTACGCAAAGTCCCACTCCGTTGAACTTCACGGCATTGGCTTTGCGGTCGGAAGAAAAAGGTACGACGAACTCCGCCGTAAGCTTGGTTTCGGTCGAAAAGAACTCTTTCAGCGCCTTTGCCGTCATATTGTCCTCGTCAAGCGCCTTTTGCATACCGCTGATTATTTCTTCAAGAGGATATTTGAATTTGTTTTCGCGAAGAGTAACGAATTCGGTGACCTTCATTGTGCCGTCGGTTATCGTGCCGGTCTTGTCAAGACAAAGCATATTTACTCGGGCAAGCGCTTCTATCGAGTACAAATTTTGGACAAGGGCTTTTTTCTTTGCAAGGCGGATGATACCTACCGCAAGCGCAACGGAAGTCAACAGAAACATTCCTACCGGTATCATACCTATCATTGCCGCTGATGTATACACCACCGATTCCTTGTATGCCAACCGCATAGCTTCGGGGGGCGCAGAATTTATGAATTTCCGTATATGAGGTATGGCTTCGAAAAGTCTGCCGTCGGCTTGTATAATTGCGGAAGTATTGTTTATTGCCAACAGTTGCGCATTGAGATTGTTGAGAAATGCCAGTACGGCAATGGGCAATATTATGAAGCCGATGACGCGCATTATCAATTTAATTGAGCGGATAAGCTCGGATTTGTTTTCGCCCAGTTCCTTGGCTTTCGAGGCAAGTTGTTGAATATAATTGTCGACACCGACATGTTTGACTTGGCTCTTGGCTTTTCCCGAAATGACAAAACTGCCCGAGAGCAGCTGATCTCCCTTCTCTTTTTTTACGGGTAACGATTCGCCTGTCAGCAAACTCTCATTGACCTCCAAACTGCCTTCAATGACTTCCGAATCGGTGCAAATCTGATCACCCGAAGAAAGGTTTATGATGTCATCCAATAGTATTTCGTTGAGTTTTATGCTTTGGGTTTCGCCGCCGCGCAGGACGCATACAATGGGCGAAGATATCAATGACAACTCGTCCATTTTTGCCTTGGCTTTCAACTCCTGCACAATGCCTATGGCGGTATTCATTATTATGACGACCATAAAAGTCGTGTTTTTTATGTCTTCTAAGGTTTCGGCAACAGAAACAAGCCACAAAAAAATCAGGAAACACAGCAAATTGAAAAAAGTCATAATGTTGCCGACAAATATCTTGCCGACACTTTTTGAGGTGCCGACTTTTATGTCGTTGATGTATCCTTTTTCTTTGCGTTCCTGAATCTGCGTCTCTTCAAGACCGTTGTTATAATCGACATCGCGGTTGGTCAATTCTTGCCTTTCGGCGTTAGGTTTCTTTCTCATTCTTTCCCTTATGCATCGCTTATTATCATATGGCTAAATAAGTATATATAGTATTTGTTTAGTTTGTGGTTATTCGCTGATGGCTATCGCGTCAATCTCAAGGTGCAGTCCGTAAGAAAGTTTTTTCACTTGGATGAAGCTTCGCGCGCATTTGTGCTCGCCGAAGAACTTGCTGTAAATCTTGTTGAATTCAGCCGCATCGTCAAGGTCCGATATATAGATTGTGACCTTGAGTACCTTGTTCGGCGCGCTGCCGCCTGCTTCAAGTATTGCCGAAAGATTGTTCAGAATCTGTTCGGCTTCGCCTATCATTCCCGTCGTTACGGGTTTTCCGTCGGGAGTAATGCCGAGGATGCCCGAAATGTAGAGTATTCCGTTGTGTCTTACTGCCTGATGATAATGTCCCTTCGGCGGACAAGCCTTTTCTGTGAAAATAATATCCATAAATCCTCCTGGATAAGGTAATAATTTTTTCATCTCAATCTTACGTTTCCGTAAATTTTATTATACCATTATTGATTTTAGTATGCAATAACTGATGGCAGTTTTATGGAGAAAAATCTTTTTTTGTATTTTTGGCAAAATCAATAATATTGGCAAAAAGTGGCTCAAATTGGCTTTCGGACGACGACAATTGAAAAATAAATGAATTTTTTAGTGTAATTGTTTGGAAAACTAGTCATATTGTGATATATTAAGAAAACCAACGGAGGTAATATGAATAGAAAAGACCAATACGAAAACTTTATGAAATTTATAGATAAGGCTGCAGAAATAATGCAGTTATCTATTGATGAATATATAACATTGAAGCATCCCGAGAGAGAACTAAAAGTCAGCCTTCCTTTGAAAATGGACGACGGCACAATAAGAGTTCTTGAAGGCTACAGAGTTCAGCATTCCACACTGAGAGGTCCGGGAAAAGGCGGCATCAGAATACACCAAAACGTCGATATTGACGATGTCAAAGCTCTCGCCGCTATGATGGCTTTCAAGTGCGCCATCGTCAACCTGCCTTTTGGCGGCGCCAAAGGCGGCATTTGCATAAATCCTTCCCAGCTCAGCATGGCAGAACTGGAAAGACTGACCAGAAGGTATACCTCGGCGATACTGCCTATCATCGGACCGGAAAAAGACATTCCGGCGCCTGATGTCGGCTCCAATTCGCAGATTATGGATTGGGTTATGGATACCTACAGCATGACAAAGGGCTATCCCATTCAAGGTGTAGTCACCGGCAAGGACATTGACGTCGGCGGCAGCTTGGGAAGAAACGAAGCAACAGGCAGAGGCATCACCATAATCACACAACAGATGCTGAAGACACTCGGCAAGGACATCACAAAGATGCGTCTTGCTGTCCAAGGAATGGGCAACGTAGGCAGCATTTCCGCCACTCTTCTCTTCGAGACAGGCGTAAAGATCGTAGCCGTAAGCGATATTTCAGGCGGTATCTACAACAAGAACGGTTTGAACATCCCTGTTATCGTAGAGTTCCTCGACAAGGGCAAGCGCCTTTTGAAGGATTTCGATGACGGAGAGAGCGTTCATATCAACAACTCAGCACTGCTTAGCGCTGACTGCGATATACTTATTCCCGCTGCTATGGAAAATCAGATTACCGCAGAAAACGCCAACGACATAAAAGCCTCAATCATCATCGAAGCGGCAAACGGTCCCACTAGCCAAGAAGCCGACGAAATGTTGCACAACAGAGGTGTGCTGGTCGTGCCCGACATATTGGCAAACGCCGGTGGCGTCGTTGTCTCCTATTGTGAATGGGTACAGAATATTCAATCGATTATGTGGGAAGAATCCGATATCAACCATATGCTCGAAAGAATGATGACCAAAGCTTTCAACGAAGTATACGAAAGCGCCGAAAAATATAATTGCAGAATGCGCTATGGAGCCATAATACTTGCTCTGCGCCGCCTGACCAATACACTGAAGAAACGCGGAATGTATCCGTAAGAATTCCGACCAGACGAAAAGCTCCCGCAAGGGAGCTTTTCGCATAAGGATTGAGATTTTTCCACTTCGTTGCACTTCGGTCGAAATGACATATTTATGATTGTCATCCGGAATTATTTATAAACCGAAATTTCATGTTCCGGCAATGTGTCGCCGAGTTCCTTTATGGAATTCTCGAGATACCTGCAAATATCGACTTTTTGTTTGCTCATATGCACTTGAGGGTTGTATTCGATAGGCTTGCCTATCAACACCTTGTTGAGACTTTGGCAGGTGTACACCGGAAAGAATTTCAGTATTTTACCTGTTTTTTCGAAATATTCCTTTGCTAAATAGGTAAAACCGTGTTGTAACTCAAATAAATATTTATTTACGGGGTTCTCAAGTTTTTCGGGGAAAATTATCTGCTGTATTCCACTTTCGAGAGTTTCTACGGCTTTGTCGAAGGTCTCGAAAATACGCTTGGTCTGTTTGTAAACAGGAATGGGTTCAATGCTTCGGAACGCCCACACAATAATAGGCAATAAAAGCGTTACCAATGGATAAAGCAAAAATTTCGGTTTTCTGTTGCCCAATACATTATGATACATATGGTTGCCGACTTCTTTGAAGGTCAGCAAATGGGCGTTTGACCAGGGGCGCACCCGTCTGTCATAGCGCAGAAGAAAAGCCACAGGCGCATAAACCTTGGTATGATTGGACACGAAGATCATAGGCTCACCGTCGGCGGGACGGTCGCACTTCCAAATAAATTCAACCTTAGGAAAAAATATTTTCACTACGGCTTTCCAAAAACGATAGCCGATACGCAGTCTTTTTCTCTTGTAGAACGGCGAAACGGCACTGTAATACCTTTTCATAACATTATCCTATCACAATCCTTTTTGGCTGTCAAATTTTGCCAACAGCCGCTTATGAACAAATTTTTTCATATATATTGAGTTAAAGTTGAGCTTAGCGTTATTTTATGCTATATTATTCATAATAATCATATTGTGGAGCTTTTGTGAAAAAGAAAGTAGTAATCGGTCTTAGCGGAGGGGTCGACAGCTCGGTCGCCGCACTTCTTCTCAAACAACAGGGCTATGAAGTCATAGGTCTTTTCATGCGCAACTGGAAGGAAGAAGAGGATGGCAACTGCACGGCATATGACGACTATGAGGATGTGCGCAGAATCTGTTCTGTCATCGACATTCCCTATTTCACGGTAGATTTGAGCAAGCAATATTTTGACAACGTCTTTTCGCATTTTCTTTCGGAATACAAAGCAGGCAGAACGCCGAATCCCGACGTACTTTGCAACCGCGAAATAAAATTCGGGCATTTTCGAGAATTCGCAATGAAACTTGGCGCGGATTTTATCGCCACAGGTCACTATTGCGGCACTCTTCATAAAGACGGATTGACATACTTGACAAGAGCCGCCGACGAAAACAAATGTCAAACTTATTTTCTCAATCAAGTAACTATGGAACAGATCAGCAACGCTATTTTCCCTCTCGAGAAGTTATTGAAAAGTCAAGTCAGGGGCATAGCCGCCGCCAACAACCTTGTCAACGCAAACAAAAAAGACAGTACAGGCATATGCTTTATCGGAGAACGGAACTTCCGAAAATTTCTTGCCGAGTATATCCCGATGAAAGAGGGCGACATACGGACACTTGACGGCAAAACTATCGGCAGACATGACGGCGTTTATTTCTATACGGTAGGACAGCGCAAAGGCTTCGGCATCGGCGGCAAAAGCGGCGAAGGCAATAACAATCCGTGGTTTATCATAAAAAAAGACATCCCAAACAACATTTTGTATGTCAATCAAGGCGAAACCGAAGAGCTATATTCACAAGGTTTAATAACCGGCAACTTCAATTTTATCACAAAACCGATAAATGACGGAGAAAACCGTTTGTCATTCCGTCTTCGTCACCGTCAACCGCTCCAACAAGGCACAGCTACACTACTACCCGATGGCACGGTGCGAGTGGATTTTGACAAAAAGCAGCGCGCCGTTGCCGAGGGGCAATATTGCGCTTTATATGATAGCGACATCTGTATCGGCGGCGGAGTTATTGAAAAGATTTTACCATAACAAAAATAGAGCCTTGCAATGCAAGGCTCTTTTGGTAATCATTTAGTCCGTGTATCCGTTTGGATTCTTGGTTTGCCAGTTCCAGAGGTCTCGGCACATTTCAAACAATCCCATTTGGGCTGAAAAGCCCAATTCTTTTTTTGCTTTGTCGCAATTTGCATAACAAGCGTCTGCGTCGCCGCTTCTTCTCGGTGCAAACTCATAAGCTATCTTTTTGCCGCTGGCTTTCTCGAAAGCCTTGACCATATCCAGCACGCTGTAGCCCTCGCCTGTGCCGATATTTATGCTTTCGACGCCATAATCCTCGATCTTTTGCAATGCTTTGAGATGAGCCTGCGCAAGATCCATCACGTGGATATAGTCGCGCACACCGGTGCCGTCAGGCGTATTATAGTCGTTGCCGAAAATCTTTAGCTTTGCAAGTTTCCCAACCGCGACCTGGGAGATATACGGCATAAGATTGTTGGGAACGCCCTTGGGGTCCTCGCCTATCATACCGCTCTCATGCGCGCCCACGGGATTGAAATAACGTAACAACACTATGTTCCATGCATTGTCGGCTTGATAGACATCCTCGAACATGCGTTCGCCCATCAGCTTTGTGGCGCCATAGGGGTTTATGGCGGATAACGGACTTTCTTCGGTCAGCGGCAACTGTTTCGGGAAGCCGTAAACAGTGGCGGAGGAAGAAAAGACAAGTCTTTTTACGCCATGCTTTATCATAACATCGAGAAGCGACAAGTTGGCGATGAGGTTATTTTCATAATAAAGCACAGGTTTTGCGCAGCTTTCGCCAACAGCTTTCAGCCCTGCAAAATGTATGACGGCGTATATATCGTGTTCGTCAAATATCTTTTCAAGCAGCGCTTTGTCCCGAACATCGCCTTTGTAAAAAGTTATTTTTTTGCCTGTTATTTTTTCTACGCGTCTTATGCTCTCTTCAGAGCTGTTCATAAGGTTGTCAATCGCCACCACCTCAAAGCCGTTGTTTAATAACACTACATTTGTGTGGCTGGCTATATAGCCGGCGCCGCCGGTAACGAGAATTTTCATTTTGCCTCCTGATTATATAATTTTCCAAACGATTTCGTTTTGTGAAAGCTGCCGCTGAGCGTGGGGAAAAATGAATATAAATTCAAATTGCCCTTGCTGTCAAAGTCTTGTCGGTGCAGATTTATGCGGCACTCTTCCTTCTTCCAACCCAGTTTATGCAGTTCTGCCTTGGCAAGCGTGATTCTAGTGCGCCATTTGTCGGACTGGGTTTCTGTAGTCGAATCAAAAATACGTCGATCCGGCTTTGTTATTATTATATCACCTTCGCCGTCTTTGTTTTCAATGATTACACAATATTTTGCATTATTGCCGTTTGTTTCGATTTCTAAATATCGGTCGGGTCTGTCCAGCGTCAGCAACACCTCAAAAATATCTCCCTCATACAGCGGAGCGTTATATTCGCAGTATTTATGAACCGGCGCGGCTTGTTCTCCGTCAAACTCAAAATAAAGATTTTTTTCGTCTTCGGAGCAGACAACATATGTCTGCAAGTCGGCTTGTCCGCCCTTTCTGCATTCCTTCAAAAAGCCTTGCAACAGTATTCTAGACATAGAATTTCCGCACGTATTCTTCCATTTTCGGCAACTCTTTCTCCATATCCTCAACCATCTTCAACTGAGTCTTCGCTCTGTCGAGATTGTGTCCCTCCCGATGCACCTTGAAGTATGTATCACCGTTCAGATGATCGGTAAGAAAGCGCATACCGCATTCATAAGTCAAAAGTATGGCGCCGAAAGCCAGATTGTTTATCTCTGCCGTTGTAAGAATATCCCTTGTTTCTTCGACAAAGCCGCGGGTAAACGCCTTGAAGAGTTCCATATCGAAACCCACCTTGTTCAAATCCCGCTCGTCTTCCGCGCCTTTGTTGGCGCCGAATCTGATGCTATCGCCGAAGTCATAGACGATGCTACCTGCCATGACCGTGTCAAGATCAAGCACTGCCAGCGGCTTGCGCGCGGCAAGGTCAATCATGACGTTATTTAGCTTTGTGTCGTTGTGTGTCACTCTTGTGGGCATACTGCCGTTTTCAAGCAGTTTTGTTATTCTCGGCGCGTAGTCGGATCTTGCTAGATATTCTCCAATAATGCCGTTGCACTCTGCCTTTCTGCCGACTCTGTCTTCCGATATTGCCGCCTTGAGCTTCTCTAATCTGTCTGCGGTGTTGTGAAAGTTCGGGATTATCTCAAAAAGCTCCTCTGTTGGGAATCCGTCAAGCAGTCTTTGAAATCTGCCGAAAGCTGTGCCTGAAAGTTCGAATTCATAAGGATGAGATATTTGTTCCAAACATTCGCCGCCCTCTATAAATTCATAGAGCCTATAATAATTGCCCTCAAATATCAAAAAACTTTTTCCGTCTTTTGTGAATATCAAATTCAGCAACAGTCTTTTGTCATATTCTTTGTCTTGTTTCAAGCGTGATGCTATGTGTTTTATGACAAGTTCCTGATTGCGCATCAAGCCTTCTACATTCGAGAAAATGATATGGTTTATGCGTTGCAATATGTACCTTTCTTTCTGCGCTTTGACTACATATGTGTCGTTTATGTGTCCGTTGCCATAGCGCTGGCAATATTCGGGACTTTTTACATTAAATTCTGCCATTATGGTATGAAAATCAAACATTTTACTCCTTTGTTTTGGGAAATTGCGTTATTCTTAAATAGGTGCAACCGTACGGCGTAAGAGGTATTTCGACTTGCTCTGCCAACTGTGGCTGAGAAGGCGGCGACTGAGCGCTGTTTTTGTGAGGTTGCCAGTTGGTGACGCGGCGCGCCTTGACGGTATATTCCAAACGGCGGTTTTGTCTATCGAAAGGATATTCCCCCGCCGCGAGAATTTTTTCGCCGACGATGTCGGGCTTGCCGTCTTTTATGATAGGAGCGTAAGCAAACGGTTGATCGCCTACAAATTCCCGATAGTGGAAAGGGCGTTGTCCTCTGACAAACCTTTCTTCGAACTCAAGCGGCATGGCAAAAAGCAGATTGTTTCTTCTTATGCTGACACTGCCGTCGACATTGTCGAACGCCGTCAAACCGTCGGAAAAAAGAAGCGTGACTATATCACCACTGTTAACGGTCAAATTGATTTTTGAGTCGGGTTGAAACTCTTGTTCCTTGCCGTTCAAAACTACCTTTTCGGTAAAAGAGGGTATTCTGACAACAATCTCTTGATTTTTGGCGCGCTTGACTTCAAATACTGCTTTGTTTTCGAAAGGATAGTCGGCAGTCTGCGCAATATTGACCTTTTTGCCGCCTATTGTCGTCTTTATTTCGAAGGGTGAAAACATCAGAAAATACAACTTTTCATCATCAGAATATACCAAATTTTCGGCGAACTTCGGAAAACCTTGATGCATATTTGCCGCGCAACAACCGAAATTCGGCGCTATACCGAAGATATTTCCTTCCTTATTCGTATCGAAAAACTGCCTCGGTTTTCGGTCGGCGGCTATCTGATTGGGTTGTTGTACATACTGATGCGCCGTCATATCCTGCGTAAATGTCGCCGGATAAGCGTTGAACATATAATATTCCGTCATATCTGCGAAGAAATTGTCTTTTGTCAGCCGCAAAGCCTCCTCAAAAGAATAACTCTGTTCGGCAACGGCGCAAAGCTCGACTCCTGCCGAAGCGTCGCTACCCATAAGATGCTCGTCAGCGGAATGCAATCCTATCGCCAACCCATGCCAACGCATGACGCTGTCGAAAGCGGCTTTTGTCCTTTCGACAATATCTTGTTCTTTTTTGAAAAAGCCGTAAGCCAAGGGATATTTGTACGCCATAGCGATATTTACGCCGTGCGTCAGCATGATGAGCTTTATCAACTTGTTATTATTGAATGCCGTCACCTGTTTTTTGTTCTTTGGGGTGGGAATGCGCTGGCTCATGCGCACCATTCTGTCGATAGGCTCGCCTATCGTCTTGCCCAGTTTGAAAAAAAATTGACTGGTATATTTTGTCATTGGTTTTTCGTAAGGAAAATTCTCATAGTATTGCCGCCAGTCATAACTGTACGCATTCAGCTTCTCAACTAGCTGAGGCACAACCTCGTCTTTTGTCAAAGCGTAAACCTCAAGCATAGCCTCCATGCCTTCCAAGGCTCTGGCGCTTGCCCAATAATACGGCGGAAATTCGTCAATTCTATTCAATACAAAATGATAATATTCAAGAAGAAAAGGTATGACTCTGTCGTCCCCTGTGGCGCGATAAAAACTTATCAAAGCCTTTTGGACAACGCTTCTGGGCCAATAATCAACATTGCGCAACGGTCCGAAGCCTACGGACGAATTTTTGCTGCCTAAGATGGCTTCAATCCAGTTATAGACCTTTTGGATAAGTTGCTTGTCATTCAACAAAAATGCCAGCGGCACCAGTCCGTCAAGATAGTACGGACCTCTCTCCCAAGCCTCGCCCTTGCCGCCCAACCAAGCGTTGTCGGCGCTCAAATCGGAAAAGACTTTTGCGATATTGCCGGTTAGTCCGCTTGCCTGCAGTTGCAATTGTTTTTTCAGCCAACCTGTCGGTTGAATGTCTTTCGGGGAAAGCTTTCTCAACATTTTCATAGTGTACCCCAGTGCATTTTTTTATTATTTAGAACTTAGGTATCCTTCCACTAAAGGATTGACTTTTGCTTTGTCGAACTTTCCCAGCAGTTTTGGCATAAGGTTCTTGATTATCATGCCTTTTGTTCTGGGAGAACTGTCGTCATAAATATCCAGTTCCTTTATCATTTCAAGCACTTCTGCTTCGCTATATTGTTTTGGCAAATAGACCGAAAGAGCTGCTATTTTGGCGCGGCACTCGTCGGCGGTCTCTCCCGTGTTTTTATACATTTCGAGGATTTCGTTCTGAATTTTGATTTCCTTGACGATACATTCGATGACCTCGCCGTCGGTGACGATTGTTCCCACCTGCGCTTTTTCTTTTTGCAAAATACCTGCCAGCACAGCTTCAAGCGCGGCTTTTTGCAAAGCGTTTCCGCTCTTTCTGGCTTGGTTGAAGTCATTTCTCAAAGTTTCTTTAAGCATATGTCCTCCTTTTCAGTTCAATGACATCTTGACTTTTATTTGCATATCGGCGATGCTGAAGGTCTTTTCTGCCATAGCGTCGGCAATATCCTCTTCAATGGAATTGGCAAGCACATCTTGTGTAATCTTATCCGAATAAAGCGCGATAGCCTCTTTTGCCGATTCGTCCTCTGCGCTTATGGCGACTATGATTCTCTGTTCGACGGCAAAGCCTGCATCCTTACGCATAACCTGCATTTGTCTGATAAGCTCTCTCACAAACCCTTCCTGCAACAATTCTTCGGACAGACCGATATCAAGCGCAAGCGTACGATTGGGTTCTTTCGTTACTACGAAGTCTTGTTTAGGGCGGAAATGCTTTTCGAACAGCGCGCTTTCGAGGTCTTCGAACTGCCCGATTTTTATGCTGTTGTCGGCAAACATCTTGTCGAAAGCGTCATAACTTTTTTGGTCAAGTCCGTCGACAAGCGCCTTGAGTTTTTGCGCTTCGCCCTTCATTTTCGCGCCGGCTACACGGAAATTCACCGTAAAGTACACATCATTAAAGGCGTTTTCGTCGTTGGCAAAGACTATATTCTTTATGTTCAATTCTTCTTTTATGATACTGACAAGCGCCAAGCAGTCTTGTTTGTCCTTTTCGTTAAGCACCAAATAAAGCGTCTTCAGCGGTTGCTTAACTTTTATTTGCGCCTCGTTGCGCATTCTCTGCGCCGTGGCTATTATGCCTCTCGCCACCTCTGTTTGGCTGAGCAAAGCGGCGTCGCTCGGCATGGCTATTTCTTTCGGATAATTGGTCAAATGGATAGAAATCGCCGCGTCCTTTTCGATTTCGCGGACACAGTTTTGCCAAATATAATCGGTGATAAAAGGCAGTATCGGCGCCATAACGCCTATAGCGGATTTTATTGCCTGATACAGACACCAATAAGCGTTCATTTGGTCGGTTTTGTCGATGCCCTTCCAAAAACGCTTTCTGTTGATACGGATATACCAGTTCGACACGTCGTCGGAGAACAGCTCGAATTCTTTCATCAGGTTTACGGTCTTGTAGCCTTCCATTGCCGCCGTCGCCGTCCTTATGAACAGGTTCGTGCGTTCGATTATCCATTTGTCGCTGTGCGTAAAGGTGTTGTAATCAGGCTTATATCCTGCAATATCGGGATTGTCTAACGAGGCATAAAGGTTAAAGAACACATAATTGTTCCAAAAACCGAGAATCTTTCTTCTTGCTTCGTCTGCAAGGTTATAACCAAAACGCACGTCGCCGGCTATGGGAGCCGATGCGAAAAGATATCTTATGGTATCTGCGCCTATCTGCTCTGCCGCCTCGTCAAAGCGTATCATAAAGCCCGTCTTGCTGAACTTGCCACCCTCTTCGTTGACTACAGAGGAGTGACAGATGACATTTTGATAGGGCGCTTTGCCCGTCAATGTCACCGACATAAACAGCAGGGAATAGAACCACAGTCTTATTTGTTCTTTCATCTCAAGCACAAGTTCGTTGGGGAAATTCTTGTTGAAATATTCCTTGTCGTCAAAATAATGCTTTGTCGAGAAGGAGGTTATGCCGGCATCCAACCAGCAATCTCCGACTTCGGTTATTCTCTCCACATGCGCGCCGCAATTCGGGCAGACGATTTTCACATCGTCAATATAAGGTCTGTGCAGGTGCGGTACATTGTCTATGTTCTTTTCTACGCTGAGGGTCTTCAACTCCTCTTTTGAGCCGATAACCGTCAGTTTGCCGCATTTCGGGCAGGGATAAAAAGGCAAAGGCAGTCCGTAGAATCTCTTTCTCGATATATTCCAGTCGCCCATATTCGTCAGCCAGTCTATCATTCTCTTGCCGCCGAAGTCGGGTTCCCAGTTGACTGTTTTTGCCGCCTCTATCATGAGAGGTTTTATTTCTTTAGTGTCGATGTACCATTCGTCGACTATCTTGAACACAACCTCTGTTTTGCATCGCCAGCAGTAAGGATAGCTATGCGAAATGGGTTCGGTTTTGTAAAGTGTGTTTTCTTCTTCCATCTTTGCAAGCACGTTTTCAAGCACTTCTGTGGTGAAAAGTCCTGTCAAATTTCCGAAGCCGTCAAGGAACTTGCCCTCGTCGTTTATGGGGCATATCATAGGCAAATTCTGTTTTTTGCCCAAATCAAAATCCTCTGCGCCGCAGCCCGGAGCGATATGCACAACTCCTGTGCCTTCCTGCGCGTCGACATCCTCCCACGGCACAACCTTATGCGCGAAGTTCTGTTGTTCGAATTCGGGGAACACTGTAGTATATTCTTTGCCGACAAGCTCGGAGCCTTTGAAGGTGTCAAGCACAGTCACAATGTCGCCCTTAAGTTTTCCCAGCGCATCCTTGCCGATAATCAATGTCCTTGTGTCGGACTTGACTTGTACTCTGACATAATCAATTCCCGGGTTGACGGCGAGAGCCACGTTCGATGACAATGTCCAAGGTGTTGTCGTCCATACCATTATGCTGTCGTTTGAGCCGATAACAGGAAGTTTTGCGTATATCGAGGTATGCTCTACGATCTTATAGCTGCCGCTCATCTCATGTTCGGACAACGAAGTGCCGCATCGAGGACACCAAGGCATCGGGCGATGAGATTTGACTAACCAGCCTTTCTCATGGCATTTCTGCAAAAAGTGCCAAATAGCGGTGATATTCGAATCGCTGTTTGTGTAATATGAATTTTCCCAGTCCATCCACTGTCCGAGACGCTTCGACTGTTCAGTGATGACTCCGGAAAACTTCTTTACACGGTCAATACATTTCTCGGTGAACTTCGCCAAACCGTATTCGGCGATGTCCTTCTTGCTCTTCAGACCGATTTCTTTCTCGACTTCCACTTCCACCCAAAGCCCTTGAGCGTCAAAACCGTTCTGATACTGGCAGGATTTGCCGTGCATGGCGTTGTATCTGATATATAAATCCTTGAGCGTTCTGCCCCAAGCGTGGTGAATGCCCATAGGGTTGTTGGCGGTGATAGGACCGTCAAGAAAGCGGAATCTTTCTCCGTTTTTATTCTTTTCGACCAACTTTTCGAAGCATTCCTCGTCTTCCCAAAACTGTTGGATACCCTTTTCTAATGCTACAAAATCCATATTCGGATTTTCTTTCTTCATTCTGACCTCCGTAAAAATCAAGCAATCTCTATAATTATTAGATAATTATACCATATCAATTCACTTTGGTAAACAAATTCATAATAAAAAAAACCGCCCCTTTCGCTTG
>CAYJBS010000001.1:47445-61249 GCA_964368435.1 uncultured Christensenella sp.
GTTGAGGCGGTTGCGGTTGTGGAGGTTGAGGCTGTGCCTGCTCTTGCTGTGCCTGTTCCTCTTGCTGTTTTCTTGCGTTGAGTTTATCGGCGGCGATTTTGTTTACCGTTTGGTATCTGAAAAGGTAAATAATCAAAAGAATCAACGGTAAGACAAACACAAAAAATACAACGATTGACGAGAAGATCATTTCACTGTTGACATAGTGCAAGACAGACATTTTGCTCAAACCTTTCATGGTTGCGAGCAGTAGCGCTATTATCGACAACGGTATGGCATAGTGCTTGCTTTTGAGTTTTTTGCTACCTACTATTCTTTCAAGCAAAAAGCACGCCATATGATTGTAAATCATAAGTTTCAAAATAGAGCCTGCAAACCAAGAAAAAATCGCCAGAGCCTGCACTCTTTGTATTATGTCTCCGCCGCCCACCTGTCGGGCATACGATAAAAACGGATTGTTGAGGAGTTTGGCAACTCCGCTTCCCAACAGAAGAAGAGTTGACAGCGTGATCAGAAGAAAGACTACGGCATATATTAATACACCTTTGAAGAATGTGCCGTTAATGGATATGCTGTCTTTAAGATAATACGAAAATATTCCCAAAATGATTATTTCGGAAAATCTCGCTCCGGTTACCATTGCTCCGTAGTTTATGTCGGATAAGGTCGAATCGGCAAGTATTGGCATAATATTATCCAAACTCATATCTTTTAGCCCCAAAGCAAAGAAAAACACTATCGTCACAATAATGACCGGCACGACCATCACCGCCAGTCTGCCGATTGTGCCGGCTCCCTTTATTGAAGCATAGGTCAGCGGCACCAGTAAAAACACATTTAATATCCAAAGAGGAGTTTCGGCAAGAATATAGAGCTTCAAATACATCGCCATAGCCTGCATGCAAGCAAAGAAACAGAACATCAAAAACACCAGCAACATACACATTGCCGCTTTGCCTACCACCTTGCCTGCAATGGTTTCGGATATTTCGGGAAAATCAAGTCCGCGGAATTTGTTCGACAAAATAAGCAACGGAACACTGAAAATTATCGTATATAATAACGACAAAACAATCACCAGCCAGGCATCTTGGTTCGCCGGAGCCACTCGCAATACCGGCAAAAACGTATAAGGGAACATCAACGAACTGCCCGCCATCATTGCCGCCACCTGTAATGAACTCATTTGAGTTTGTTTTGCCATTAATATCTCCTCTGCTTTACATTCTTTTCGCCGAACTTTTCAAGGGACTGTCCGTCATAATCGATACAGGTCTTTACGGTTACAATAATTTCGGCATTGGGAAAATACTCCTCGTCCCATGTGCTTTTCATTGCTTTCCATTCTTTTGGATGCTGCATATGAAGGTATGCGCCGAAGCCGTATATATCGCTCTTGAACTCTGTTTGAAGAATTGCTATCGAATCTTTCAATCGTTTGCTAAATTCTTCGTCCATCAACTTTTCGACTATCTTCACATCATCTTTGTCGCAAATGCAGTATTCGCTGTTGTTTTGCGATATCATCATGCGATTCTTGACGGTTATATTTATTACAGGTTTGCCGTCTTTAACTTCGGTCTTGATTTTAGTGTCGCTTTTTCTTAGTACGGCGGTGACATCTTTTCCTTCAACAGAAAATGCGACCGTGGCGTCCTCTACTCTTTCGCAAACAATCCTATACGACATGGTTTCTTCTTTGCCTGCATAGCCGAGGAACTTGTCTTCCTTGAATACCGCCATTCCTTCGAACGACATATAATATTTCAAAGGCTTGTTCTCTTCGGTGGCTTCATCCTGCTTCACCGGATTGGGCTTTGCTTCGACTACTCCCATCACGCATTGCTTGCCTTCAATATAGTAGTCGGTCATAAAATCTGTGGTTCTTATATAAAGACCGTTGAGCGTTCTTTCTTTCCTGGTTTCCGCCATTTCATTGATATAATCTCCCACTCTGTCGGAGAAGACTTTATCTGCTTTAAAAATCAATGAAGGATCCTCATTCTTAACTACAACCAGATAAGGTCTTTCGTCGGTGATATATCCTCTTGTAAAGAAATCAAATATGTCCAACACACCCTGCTTGGCGAACTTCTCAGAAAAGAATCTCACCTTGTTATGCGAGCCGAAGAAATCCTTTTCAATCGTCAACTCGGGATCTCTAATAGATATCGGAGGCGTTTTGCCCTTATGCTTCATAACTACGAATTTATTGTTGCTGTTGGCAGTTGCTCCGCCACTGGGTACGTCGAGGTATTCGACAGTTGTTTCGATGTTACCTTCATCATCGATATCATACAAATAGCTTATTCCCACTGCAAGATGCTTGGGCTCCTTTCGGCTCCAACTACCCGACAGAGTGAAAAACATTATAGCAATGATGATTATATATACTATTACTCTCTTTTTTTTCATTGGTCACCGCTTGGAGTTTTTCTTTTTTTATTGTTTTTAGCAATTGATTCAGGTCTATATTCCATGTCTTTTAGCGGAAATCTTACAATGCTGTCCTTGAATTCTTCTTTGCTGAAAGACGAAAGCACAGGAATACCAAAAGATTTTTTTGAAATAAGTTGCGTCAACATCAGCAATGTGCCTGCTGCTATGCCTATAATTCCCATTATTGCGCCGAGGAACAGCATACCGAAACGGTACAGCGTGGCAAATTCGTTTACGTTTACCGTGAGCAGACTTGCCACGGCGGTAATTGCGATAATAATAACGCTGGGCGCGCCGACAACTCCGGCGCTTACGGCTATGTCGCCGAGTATCAAAGCTCCGACTATGGTTATTGCCGAGCCTATTGCTTTGGGCATTCGCAACCCTGCCTCTTTCAACATTTCAAACATTATTCCTAAAAAGAAGAGTTCAAAGGCTATCGGAAAGGGTGTGCCCTGCGTGGCGCGTATTATGCTTTCCAAAAAAGTGAAAGGCACCATCTCCATATTATAGGTCAAAACAGCCACCGAGAGTCCCGGCGTATAGATACTTAAAAACAAAGCAAACAGCCTGACAAACCTCAAAAAGTTCGCAAAAAGCGTTCTTGAATAATAGTCTTCTGCGGTTTGCAGCGTTTCAATAAAAAGTTCGGGAATCGTCATAACGTGCGGTGTGCCGTCGACAATTATTGCAAGTCTGCCTTCCAATATTCTTGCGGCAGCCACGTCGGGCTTTTGTGTCAAACCTATACCGGAAATGACGGAAAACGGCGACTCTTCCAAATATTCTTCGATCTGTCCCGTCTCCAAAACGGCATCGATATCGATTGCATAAAGTTTGTTCCTGACCTGATCCAGCACATCACGGTTTACAATATCTTCAAGATATAGTATAGCCACCGCAGTATTCGTCTGTCTGCCCACCGACATTTGTTCTATTGTCAAATTCGGCGTACGCAACTTTCTGCGCACCATAGATACATTTGTGATAAAGTTCTCTGTAAAGCCTTCCTTGGGACCTCTTGTCACGCCCTCTGCATCGGGTGTTTCGATGGCGCGCTTGTCCCACTGTTTCAAATCGCATATTACAACGTTCTTGCTCTTTGCATAGAACACCGCAGTATTGCCCTCAAGCACCTTTTTCAGCACGCTTGGGACATCCTGCGCATAATCGATGGACAATTTCAACGCATTTTCAAAATTGCCGTCAAACTCTTGAGCTTTCAGCGGTTTGATAATATCTCTATCGACAAGGTCTTTGTTTATCAAACCGTCGATAAAAACAATGACAACCTCTTCAAAGTTGGTTTTGAACCGATCTATGACGACATCAAAATTTTTTCCTATAGCAGCCTTCATCAGCTGTTCAAACTTTGTAGCTGATTGAGGAATCTTTTGTATCTTCTGCTGTTGCGGAGCTTGATTCATAAACATTACACCCTATTGCTAGATTGGGCATAATGATAAAAAATAATCAATATTTTCTTGGCTTAAATAAACGGAGCTCTCACTGCGTCCGCGACGAGTCCCGGAACCAAATTTAATAATAAATCAAAATCGACTTTCTTTCCGCCTGACGCCATAACGAAGATAGCGTCGCCGTCAAAAGCCGTGTGGGACGGGCTGATGGCGCTCTTGTAGCCCTCATGCGCTTTTTCGGCAAGCATATTGGCTTGCTCTTTTGATAATACCGCATTGGTTATGATACACGAAATCGTTGTATTCTGCTTTTTAAGGAATTTTTCGTAAGCGGCATAGAATTTTTTGCTGCCGATAAAAGACCTTTTGCCCAGTCTTGCGCCGGCAATGATTGCACCGCTCTCATCAATAATATCGCCCAAAGCGTTTACCGCCGACAACACAGCTATTTCCAAGCCGTCATTGTCATAAGTCTTCACGCCAAAGCCGCCCTTCATTGCGCATTTCATTTTGAATATTTTGCCTACCGTTGCGCCTGTTCCTGCGCCGATATTCCCACCTTCAAAATTGCTCTCTGCGGCATTCTTTGCCGCTTCAAAGCCTGCCGCCTTGTCGGGAAAAGCAAAATCTCCATACTCCAAATCATAGAGCGATGCGCCCACGACAATAGGCACTTTGTAGCCGCCTGCATCATAGCCGTATCCGTTTTCGGACAGCCATTGCATAACGCCGCAAGCCGCCTCCAACCCAAAAGCGCTGCCGCCCGAGAGCGTCACAGCGTTAATCTTTTGTACGGTTTTGTCGACATGCAAAAGATCGGTTTCACGAGTTGCCGGCGCGGCGCCCATTATTGAGCAACCTCCGACAGCGCCGTCAACTGCCAAAATTGCCGTGACTCCTGTCTTGTTCTTTTCGTCCGTCCAATGTCCTATCTTAAATTTTTTCAGCACTTTTTACCTTCTGATTTTTTCTTAATTATAACTTATCGAGTCAAAAAAAACAACGAAGAATATCCGTCTTCCTTTGAAAGCGGAGCAATCATTGACATAAGCCGAGGTTTAAGGTAAAATGATTTGTGAAATAAACTTAATAAAAGAGGAAATTACAATGAAAAAAATTGAAGTAACGAAAGACATATATTATGTCGGCGCCTTAGACAAGGATATCCGTGTTTTTGACATCATAATGAGCACGGAGGACGGCACGACCTACAATTCATATATTTTGAAAGGCAGCAAAAAGACGGCTCTTATTGAATGTGTCAAGACGGCATTTTATGACGAACATATCGAAAAAATCAAAGCCGTATGCGACCCGTCGGAAATTGATTATTTGGTGCTCAACCATACCGAGCCCGACCATTCCGGCTCTGTCGAAAGGTTTTTGAAGCTGGCGCCGAAAGCCATCGTATTGGCAGGTCAAACAGCCATAACCTTCCTGAAAGAAATCATCAACGAACCTTTTCCGTATCAAGTTGTCACCGAAAAGGACTCTTTTGACCTCGGCGGCATGACGCTGGAATTCTTTATGGCGCCTATGTTGCACTGGCCGGACACCATATTCACATATGTCAAGGAGAGAAAGATTCTGTTCCCTTGCGACTGCTTCGGCTGCCATTATGCCGACGACAATATCTTCAACGACAAAATAAGCGGCGACTTCTTCAACGCCTACAAATATTATTTTGACAACATTATCGGTCCGTACAAACTGCCGCATATGCTCAATGCTTTGAAGAAAATCGACAATCTCGACATCGAAATCATTGCTACCGGACATGGACCGGTACTGCGTGAAAATATCCCATATTATCTCGACATGTACCGCAAATGGTGCGCCGTTCCCGAAAAGGTCGGCAAGACAGTCGCCCTTGCTTATGTTTCGGCATACGGCTACACGAAAGCGCTTGCGCAAAAAATCGCCGCAGGTTTGACCGATAAGGGCGTAAAAGTCGAAATGTTTGACCTCGTAGTTGACAGCAAAGAGGATGCTCTTGCCGCAATAAACCGCGCCGACGGCTTGCTCCTTGGCAGTCCGACTTTGGTTGGCGACGCTTTGCCCCCTATCCTCGAATTGCTGCTTTATGTCAACCCTATCATTCATAAAGGCAAGTTGGCAGGAGCTTTCGGCAGCTATGCTTGGAGCGGAGAGGCAGTGCCGAATATACTCGGAAGACTGGCGCAGTTGCGCCTCAAAACACCGCTGGAAGGCTTGAAAGTGCGGCTAAAACCCACCGATGAGGACCTTCAAAGAGCCTATCAATTTGGCGCGGATTTTGCCGCCGCCCTTGGGGTATAAAATGAAATGGAAATGTAATGTCTGCGGAGAAGTATTTGATTATCTTCCCGAAGTCTGTCCTGTATGCGGCGCCAAAAAATCGGCTTTTTCGCAATTTGACGACACTCCTCCGACCTTTTTGAAGGACACCGAAGAGAATTTTGTCATAATCGGAGGCGGCATCGCCGCCTTGCAGACGGCAAAAGCCATTCGTGCCAGGAACAAGACGGCAAACATTACGATGGTTTTCTCCGAAAAAAAAATACCGTACAACCGCCCTGCGCTGTCGGATGTACTTAGCGGTCAACTGAAATTCCCCGATATCGTACTCGAAAACTATAATTTTTATAAAAACAACAAAATTACGCTTTTGCCAAACACCACGGTGAACAGCATTGACTGCGCGGCAAAGAAAATAACATTTGACTGCGGAGAGTTGCCCTACGACAAATTGTGCCTTGCAGTCGGCGCAAATGCCTTCTGCCCGTTCCCCATCACCGCAGATACACTGCCCATACTCACCGTGCGTTCCTTTGAGGACGCCGCGGCGGTGTCTGCTCTTGTCGAGAATGGCGCGAAAAAAATAATCGTTGCAGGCGGCGGCATATTGGGTATCGAAGCAGCCGTTGCGCTGAACAGCAGAGGAGCGGAAGTGACGGTTGTCGAACGCGGCTCAAATATTGTCAATGTGCAACTGGATGCCTATGCCTCGGGTCTGCTTTCCGAAGCTCTTTTCCAAAACGGCATAAAAGTGCTTACGCAAACGACAGTGAGTTCCTGCGCAAAAGACGGTGTGCGCTTGGATAACGGCACTTTCTTACAAGCAGATTTTATGTTGGTAAGTATGGGAGTCAGAAGCCAAACAAAACTTGCGGTTGATGCCGGACTGGGCGTAAACCGCGCAATACTCATCAACGAATTTATGCAAACCGACGACAAAGACATCTTTGCGGCGGGAGATTGCGCAGAATATAATGGCAGAGCCGGCGGTTTGTGGATTATCAGTTCGGCGCAAGGACAAACGGCAGGCGCCGCCATGTGCGGAGATTTCTCGCCTTACAAAATCGTGCCGTTCGCCACAGCCTTCGAGGGTTGCGGAAAAACTTTCTTTTCCGTGGGCAATTGTCAAGCCGCAGCCGACAACGAAATATTTGAGGACAAACAGAAAGGAATTTACAAAAAACTGTCATTCCAAAATGACAGACTTGAGGGAGTTATACTCTTCGGAGATACGGCGGACAGCAACAAAGCAATGGAGCTTGTCGACACCGCCGATTCCGAAACAGCAAAAAAATTCTTGTTATAAATTATTATTCAGATTGAATGAACCCATTACTTCGTCAACAGGCAACGCGAAAACAAGTCCGCTGCCTTCTTGATTCAAGCCTGCTTGTTCGTTTATTGCCTTCATCATGGCGCTCTTTTTTTCGTCCTCGGCAAGTATCAGCAACAAATCCTTCTCGGGCTCGATATTCAGACCCAAAAACTTTTGGGTTTCGGCAGTGCTTGTGCCGCGCGCATGAATAGCCGTGCCGCCTTTTGCTCCGACTGCCCTCGCCGCATCCATTACGGTGTCGGCAAAGCCTCTTTTCACGATGACTATTATTAATGCGTATTTTTGATTATTCATTTTTTATATCTCCTTATTTTCGCCTAACATAAATAGCAATGCCTGCATACTTGATACACTTTTTATCGGAATAGTAAAGGCTATTCCGGTACCCGGCTTGTCAAGATGCAGTTCTTCGTTGAGCGTTTGTAATATCTCGCTGACTTTATCTTCGGGAGCAATAGCGAAAATGACGCTCTTGCAGGTTTCGCAAAATCCCAACACCGATTGCAGCTTTTCGGTCGCGGTACCGCTTCCCAACGTTGCGACTTGACTGCTCAATTCAAAATCGTTGAGTATCTTCAAAACTTTTTTGCCTTTGACTTTTTCGACAATCACGGCAAGCATTTTTACGTGTTTCAATGAGGTTTCCATTTGTCACTCCTTATCTAATACTCTATATTATTCAAATTCGATAGGTTCTTCAGCAACAACAGGCGTTGTTGGTTTTGTTTGCTTTTTGGTCTTGGCTTTTAGTTTCATGTTGTAGATGAAACCAAATATCTGTACCGTCAAAAGCGGAGTCATCGCCACAAAAGCCACCAGTCCGAAGGCATCCGTCATTATGTTGCCGCCGAGCGCCGAGCTTGCGCCCATAGCGAAAGGCAACAGGAATGTTACCGTCATAGGTCCCGATGCCACTCCTCCCGAGTCGAAAGCAATGGCGGTGAATATCTGCGGCACAAAGAATGTCAACACAAGCGCAATCAAGTATCCCGGCACAATGAAGTACCAAAGACTCAAGCCGGTTATTATTCTGATCATTGCCAGCGCAATAGACAGTGAAATGCCCAGGGTAAGGCAGATCAAAATTATCTTTTTCGAGATAGCGCCACCGGTAATATCTTCGACTTGTTCTATCAGAATATGTATTGCCGGTTCGGCAAGCACCACAACAAAGCCGATGACCATTCCGAAAGGAATAAGCACCCACTTGAAGTTACTTGATGCAAGTAGCGCGCCTATTGCTTTGCCTGCGGGCAAAAAACCGACGTTTACTGCCATAAGGAATATTGACAAACCCAAGAAGGTATAAATGAAACCGATAAATATCCTTATGAGAGTTTTTTTAGGCAGGCGCAAGGAAAAGATTTGAAAGACTATGAAAAACAGTACGATCGGAGACAGCGCAATGCCTATCTCTGCCAAATACACCGGCAACGCTTTCAAGTACTGCATCACAAGACTGTCGGTGACGGCTGCTGTTTGTGTTACCAGAATGTCGCTTGGCTTAAAGACTATGCCTATTATCATGACGGCAATAATCGGTCCTACAGAACACAGCCCTATCATGCCGAAGCTCTGCTCTTCTTTTGAGCTGCGCCGCACCGTCGCCAAGCCTATGCCCAGCGCCATTATGAAAGGCACCGTAATAGGTCCCGTCGTAACACCGCCCGAATCGAAAGCCAACGCAAGAAAGTTCTTGGGTACAAAAATAGCCAGCACGAATACCACGGCATACGCAACAAGAAGTATATGGGCAAGTTTTATTTTCAAGAAAGTTTTTAGCAAAAA
The DNA here is from genome assembly GCA_964368435.1 of uncultured Christensenella sp. GTDB lineage: Bacteria > Bacillota > Clostridia > Christensenellales > DTU072 > DTU072. Next base: position 56,704 of record CAYJBS010000001.1, read on the forward strand.
CAACACTATACAAACGCCGACACCGCCCGACACTGCCAGTACCAACGCCCATTTGTTTACGGTGTAGACTTGATCCGAAAGTACCTGCAAATCGGGTTCGGCTATGGTTATCAAGAACCCCATAAGAAAGAATATCGGAATAATCAGCCAGATTTTTTTGCTTTCCGCCAGGTTCGCGCCTATTCTTTCGCCCATTGGCATCATCGCCATATCGGCGCCTAAACTGAACAGCGCCATACCGATTACGAGAAAAACAGCTCCCGTTCCGAAAGCAATCAATGTTTCGGATTCTAATTTAATAATGGTCAGCCCTGCGATAATGACTATCACCGTCACAGGAAGCACGGCAAATATTGATTCTTTTAGTTTTAGCCAAAGGTTTTTTAGCAAGTATTACCTCTCTTTTTTCTTATCTGCTTGTTTCAAAGCGAGTGTCTCCGACAACTCGTATGTTTGCGAGAATGCCGTCGGCAAGTATCTCGCCCAAATCTATGGTATATGTCCCCACAAGAGGGACGTTCTCCACTACTATTTTTCTTGTTTGATAGATTTCCAGCAGTTTCGGCGGAATGCCTTCTATGCCGGCGATTATTTCGTCCGCCTCCTCCCACGAAATATACGCTGAAATGCTCTGCGTACTTGTTATGGCAGAGATCCCGAAGGACTTGTCGAAGGTGACTTCTCCGCGCACCCTGCTGAAGTATGCTCTGTTTTGCATGGCGTCGGAAAGATCGACATCAATGACTTTTCCGATAACCAGCCCAAGAGTATCCAACATATAATCAAACGCTTGTCTGCCCTCTATGGAATAATTGTATTCCTTGTCTATAGATATATTCTTTGTGTCATATAGACTTACTCTATTCATAGAAATATCCACACCATTCAGGTCTTCTGCCGTAAGCGTGGCAGTATAGGTCTCAAAATCTATAAATCCGTCTTTCTTTCTTATTTCTATTGTCGTTTTGCCGTCTGCCGAATCCAATAAAAAATTGAGTTTCAGCACGTTCAAGCCCGTATACATGACATCTATGTCATAATCGAAGTCGAACTTGCCATTCCGGTAGGTTCTTGTGCCCGTCGCCTGCGCCACTACGGTCAGCGTATTGTCCAACTTGCCCAGCGTAACCTCGATGGCGATGTCGTCATGCGCCTTTTTTGTTGTGGTTTGCTGCCAATTCGCCTCCGCCTTGACGAAACGCGTTTCGGGATCAAATCGTTGATACAAAAAAATACCTAAAAATGTAGACCCGGTAATAAGCGCGGCAAGCGCCACGCAAAGTATAATTATTAAGCTTGTTCTTTTGCTGAGTCTTTTCATAACACCTCTAGTGTTTATTATGCGTCTTGTATCTTAATTAAGTATTAATTTTCTTGTGTAAACAAAGTTTTTGAATACAAAAACGCCGTCTCGAAAAGGCGTATAACGCGCGCCGCCTTGACGCCTTCGGGCATCAAGGCAACGTATGTAAACTCGTTTTTTCGACGGTGCGCTTTTTTTGATTTTATTTGAAGTCCTCGGAGGAATACACCTTCGTCACTCCGCTTGCGGCATCGTCCGCCAGTTGTCTGGAGATTTTGTCATAGTCTAGGTTTGCGCTGGTAACAACGACATAGCTGGGGTCATAGGGCTTGTAGAAATCCGTTGTGAGGTTGTTGGTGTCAAGCACTTTGCCTACGCCTTGTGTCTCGTCTGAATATACCTTGGCTTCTTTTGCCGAGCCTTTTCCGTCATCGCGCAACATTCCGATCAAATATGTTGTGAGGACCAGAACGCCTGCGAATATAAGGAAGAGTTTGCGTACTGAGAACAACGATACGATGGCAAATATCAGTCCGTTGCTGTCCAGCCAACCCATGCTTTGATAGTCAAGCACGCCGCGGCTCTCGTTCGAGGGTTTCAGGCTTATGACGCCGCCGTCCTCCAATGTGATGTATATCGGCGAACCGACGACATCGGGATCTTCTATGCCATACGTAAGATATGCTAAGATGCTGTTTACTGCGCCTTGTGCTAATTCTACTGTGCCAAGCATATCCTCGGGGATAACAGCCATTCCGTTGGGACCCAAATCAAATTCCATAGGTTCTCCCAACATATCAAGAATCGACCATGCTACCGGATCATCACTCTTGTACAGATTGAAGGGCATGCCTTCGGTCTCTCTCTTGTTTACGATGAGATGAACAAGCGTTTGTATGGTCAGTCGATCATCGTTCGCCATGTCAAGCCACGGTCCGACAAAGGTGACGTAACCGTCTTTGTCGATGCTTTGGAATTTTGATTTAATCAAATCCATAACCTTCTCGTTTCTCGCGCCTTCTTCAAGAAAAGGATCAGCAAGCTTCGCACGCATCAATGCGGACACTTCCGAATTTTTTGCGCCTTGCGCCAAATATTTTGCTTCGGACAAATTTACGAGTCTTCCTTTGGTAACATTGTCTTTTATGAAGGTATCAATCTCATCTTTAGTAAGCAGACTGCCGTTGGCAACGTTTCTTAATATGAATTCGTCAAGAAGATTTTTGTTGACCTCGGCTCTTGCCTTGTAGTCGTCGGCAAGATCTTCATAAAATATTGTTTTGGAGGTGGCTTCTTTCAGGAAATCGGGAAGGAACGCGTCGACGGCTATCCATAGTCCGCCTAAGCATATCACTGCCACAATAATAGATACCAAAGTTTGTTGAGCGATGGTCTTTTTGCCACTCTTTGCCATAAGAAAATATACGAGGAAATATATCAGCGCCATAACAACAGCGACAATCAATCCCACGAACACCATGACTCCATAGCTTATGCCCGCCGTTATTACGGGCAGCGTGAATACTACAATAAGCGCTATCAATAAGGGGAAACCGGCTAAATGAAGTATAATTTTTAATGCTGTTTTCATATTATTTTCCTCCATTCAAAAGCTCATCAAAGGCTTCTTTCTCTTTGTTGGCAAAGTGGAAAGCAAGCACTATGCTTAAACCGATGATTCCGGCAAACATATACAGATATCTTCTTGCCGCCATCAAAGGATACAGCGTCGGTATGTATTCAAGGTCAGCGCGTAACTGATACAACTGATCAAGGGAATAACCATATTCGGCAGGAAGACCTTTCATGTCCATAGTAACCTCGCCTATCTGAGTATCGCTTATAAGTACAGAAGCTACCTTGGCGCCGTGAACGGTGCCATAATATTCGGCATAACCGTATTCGCGAAGTCTTTCGTCATTTATGAATTCAAAGATCGGCTTGGCTTTGGGAGACTGATAAAAAGACAGCCCCTTGAGCATACCCATAAGGTAGTCTGCGGTAATCGGGTCTTCAAACAAGCCCAACCCGTTTATGATGGCAACAATCTTGTCAACGCTGAGATCTTGGTTGATTTCATTGAGTAATGCGCTGTATTCAGCCTTTCCTAATAAATCCAAAAGGGTTTGTACACCGCTCATACCCGGCTGAAGTTCTCTTCCCAATGCGCTGAGTATTTTGTCGAGTCTGTCAATCGTCAGCATATATTTGTATGCCTCTCCGTTCTCACCATAGGCAGCCTTGTAATCGGCTGTCAATTTGTATTTGTTCCAGTCGGAGTTTGCGTTTGTTTCGAGGGCGGTAATCGCCGCGGCGAGTTCTTCGTCGGCGTCCTTGTCATTCGCCTTGCAGTAGGCTTGGAATTCGTTGTAAGTAATCAAGATGTCCATGGCTTTCTTTATGCCGAAGATATAACCGTCCGCAAGCATGCCGTTTTGGCTGTAATATGCGTCGTCCTCTTCATTGTAAACAATCTCGGAAAGGTCAGTGTTGACATCGCCATAATTCTTCGATTTGAATTTTATGTTGTAGGTGTCAATGAAATTTGAGACTCTGCCGTTAAATTTTTCGGCGAGTCCCTTCTTATCCGAGGTCAGAGGACTGAACCAGTTTATTTGGTAGTTATAATCTTTTATGTCGACATCGTATTGTTTGTAATCTTCTTGGACATCGGCAATCTTCTTGGATGCATAGATATCAAAACCTACTGCTCCGCCGATAACCAGTACCATCGATATCGCGAGAATAAAGGCGATTCTGGCTTTTTGTCCTTTTACGATCAAAGAAAAACCTATCTGAAAAAGAGTGGTAGCAGCCCAAATGACGACAACCGCCAGCACGCCATACCATCCGCTCTTGCCGAAGGCAACTCCGCCCGCTATCGGAAACGAACAAATGAGCACCATAAGGACCAGCAAGGGGAATCCCATCAGATAGGAAATTGTTTTCAAAATACGATAGAAGGAATACTTTCTTTTTAGTTTATCCATTGAAATCTCAATCTCCTTACAAAAAATTTACATAGCATTATTATACAATGCCGCACTCAATAAATCAAGGGCTAAAATATGTTTATTTATTTATAATGTAAAATATAATAATGCTTAAACAAATTACGGCGCTTTTCTGTTACAGTGACGGTAAAAACAACGTTTTTACCTAACAATAAGAGTGGGGTTCAGACGGGCAACCGAGCCGATCGGTCGCACGTAGCGCGTATCAACACCGCTATTATCCGCAAAT
>CAYJBS010000001.1:61349-72887 GCA_964368435.1 uncultured Christensenella sp.
AACCGAGCCGATCGGTCGCACGTAGCGCGTATCAACACCGCTATTATCCGCAAATGACAAAGTGGGCAAGAGTGGGGTTCAGACGGGCAACAGGCGAATAGTCGGCGAAGGGCGCGTACATAAAAGTACGTAACCGAGCCGATCGGTCGCGCGTAGCGCGTATCAACACCGCTATTATTCACTTTGTGGGAAATTGGATATTGACTTGACCTTTTCGGTAAGGTATAATGATACTTGTACAGAAAAATAAGGAGGTCACTTATGGTAAAACAAGATGTGACAATCAACAAGCTAAAAGAAATTGCCCGCCAACTCCGTACTGATATTATTCAGACAACGGTTTGGGCAGGTTCGGGACACGTTGGCGGTGCTATGAGCGCGGCAGATTATCTGACAGCGCTATATTTCAAGTACCTCGACATCGACCCAAACGATTGCGGCAAAGAAGACCGCGACAGGTTCATTCTTTCAAAAGGTCATTCGGCGGTAGGCTACATACCCTGCCTCTCATTAGCCGGCTTTTTCCCGAAAGACGAACTGAAGAGCTTCAACCACTTCAAATCCCCCTTCGGCATGCATCCGGACGGCAGAAAAGTGCCGGGCTGTGACTGCTCGACAGGTTCGCTTGGACACGGCTTGCCCATTGGCGTAGGTATTTGTCTCGGCGCAAGATTACAGGGCTTTAATTACAAGACTGTAGTCATGTTGGGCGACGGCGAATGCTGTGAAGGCTCCAACTATGAAGCCATGATGGCGGCAAACCACTACAAACTCAAAAACCTTATCGCCATCGTTGACCGCAACGGTCTGATGATTGACGGCAGGACAGAGGACGTCATGAGCCTTGAGCCTCTCGCCGACAAGTGGAGAGCCTTCGGCTGGAATGTCATCGAAGTAGCCGACGGCAACGATATGCAGCAGGTGTGCGACTCTCTCGAAAAGGCGTGGACGCCCGAGAACGACAAACCTACTGTCATCATCGCAAAAACCATAAAAGGCAAAGGCATCAGCTTTATGGAAAACGACGTAAAATGGCACTATGGCGCCATCGATTCGGATATGGCAGCTACTGCATATGCCGACATCGCAAAATCATAATGGGAGGGCAATATGGCAGAAAATAAATCTACTACAGGTACCACCTGGAATTGCTATGACGCGAACACAATGTCAGCCAAAGAAATCTACGGAAGAGTCCTTAGAGAAATGGCAAAAACAAACGACAAGATTGTCGGCGTCACCGCAGACTTAGAAAAAAGTACAAATATAGGCATTTTCGGAAAGGAATTTCCCGAACGCTTTTTCAATGTCGGCATAGCCGAACAAAACCTTTTCGGCGTAGCCGCAGGTTTGGCAAAAACGGGACTTATCCCCTTCGCTTCGACCTTTGCTATCTTCGCTTGCCTACGTGGCGGCGAGCAGGTTAGAACGGATATTTGCTATCAAAATCTTCCTGTCAAGATCATTGCGACTCATGCAGGAATTTCTTTCGGACAGGCGGGCAGCACCCACCATTGCACCGAGGATATCGCTATTATGCGCTCCTTCCCCAACATGACAGTCATTGTGCCGGCTGACGGCGCAGAGACAGGCAAGGCTGTCGCCGCATCTATGGATGTCGACGGTCCCGTCTACATAAGAGTTGGCAGAGGCTTTGAGCCACCCTTCCACAACGAAAACGAATTCAACTTTGAAATCGGAAAAGGCGAAACAGTTCACGAAGGCAACGATTGCACAATCATCACTTGCGGAATCGGCGTATTACAATCGGTCATCGCCGCCAAAGAATTGAAAGAACTTGACGGCTTGTCGGTGCGCGTCATAAACATGCACACCATCAAACCCCTTGACAAGGACATCATAATCAAGGCAGTGAAAGAGACCAGAAGAATTATTACCATCGAAGAGCACAACGTAATCGGCGGTCTTGGCGATGCAGTAGGTTCGGCAATAGCCGAGAGCGGAAAGGGTTGCGCATTCAGCAAGCTGGGCTTGCAGGATGAGTTCAGCGTCGTAGGATATCCGGAAGATTTGTATTCATATTACAAACTGGACTCCAACGGCATAGCCGACAGCGTCCGCGAAATAATGGGCAAAGAATTTGAAGCAGACGAAGACTGGAATGACGAAGTATAATCGGGAGGTAACAAAATGAAAGCATCGGCCCAAGACAAAATGGTAGCTAAGCTGTTCTTTCAGGCTGCTTTCCCGGTAATGAAAATCGTTCTCGAAGAGAATCCGAAATTCAAAAAAACCTGGGAGAAGGTGCAGGCTGTAGTACAGTTCAGAGGAATGGACGACGACGGAGACATCGTCTGCCACCTGATTTTTGACAACGGCGACTTAAAAGTCGTACAAGGCGAATACGAAGGCAAGCCCACTCTTGAGCTGACCTTCAACACCGTCACAAAAATGGTAAAAATGCTGAAAGGCAGCATGACTTCGTTGCCCGATATGAAATGTATTTTCAAAGGCTTGTTCACAAAGCCGGGACTGCTCATAAACACCATAATGCTGCTTTTGCAACTTATGCTTATGATGCCCAGCGCCGACCCGAAGGACGACCTCAGCAAATACCTGAAAGTAAAATTATCTTTATACATGATTACCACAGCGCTTTCCGTCGCCAACAAAATGGGATGGGATGGCATAGCGCAATGGACGAATCAGCCCGACAGAATTTATCAATTCGTAGTCGGCGACATGAAAGATCCGATACTTGCCTGCTACTTGAGAGTAAAAGGCGGCAAATCAAAAGCCGGCAGAGGAATCTACGCAAGGAAAAACGCCTTTGTCTGCTTCAACTTCCTCAGTGTTGACGGAGCATTGAACGTGCTCATGAAGAAAAAACCTTTCGTCACCTGTTGTGAAGACGGAGATGTCCAAGTCATCGGAGCGCCCGAATACGGCGTTCAGCTCAATGACATTATGGCGGTGCTTCAGGATATGCTGACAACGCTCTAAACCACAAAATTACCTACAAAAAAAGAGGCTGCAAAACAGTCTCTTTTTTTATTGTTGTTTTCCGTTATCATTATGAATAACTTTTTTTCGCAATTTTCAATAAAAGTTTTTTCGGCAAAATCTTCGCCGCCGCCATAGACAGTTTGTTGGCGGCGCCCGCCACGACAATTTGAGGTGGATTGTCTTTTTCACATACTTGAACGACGGTTTTTGCTACTTCCTCGGCAGTCATACCGCCCTGCTCAATTTCAAAAAGTCGCCGCGCCGCTCTATGCATATCATCGCCGCCGTTTTCGCAAATTTCTCTCTTGAAAGAAAAAGGCGTGGCGGTACCGCCGGGACAAACAACGCAAAGTCTTATGTTCCGCTTTTCCAACTCCAGTTGCGCAGTGTGAAAAAACATTTCCAAAGCTGCTTTAGATGCGCAATAATATGGATCGTATGCTATGGGCACCGAAGACGCCACCGAACTGATGGCAATTATTTTGCCTCCACCCTCTTGCATAAAAGACATTGCGGCTTTTATTGTGTCGATGACACCGAAAAAATTGACTTCAAAAAGATAACGGTATCGACTGCCCTCAACAAGTTCGATTGGACAAGCCATGCTGAAACCCGCAGAATAAACAATGACATCCAAATTGCCCTCGGCTGAAGCAATTTTTATGGCATCCAAAATTGCGCCTTCAACAGACACATCTGTTTTTATGCTGAACACCTGCTCGTCCGGACAAGCGTTTCGCGATGCGTTAAAAACCGTATAGCCTTTCTGCAACAGCAGTCTTGCCGTAGCAAGTCCTATGCCGCTTGAACCGCCAATAACCAGCGCAATTTTCTTCATGCTAATATTTTGTGAATGAGAGAATAAATTATTCCGTTCGATTGATAAGTATCCTTGCGATGATTACCTTTTCGAACGTTATTGTTTCAAAACCGTCTTTTCGGTAAAAACCGGTGAAATAAATGTAATAAGCGTCTATGCCCATTAAATATTTGATTTCTACAATCGGGGGTTCTTCTGCCGGTATACTGCTCACAACATTTTCTCCATCCTGCCGATTAATACTCATTTCGGGAATATCACCGATAAAATCCAACGATTTATCATCATCGTCCTTGACAGTATATTTTTGGCGAACCTTTTCCATTTGGCTCATTCGGTACGACTCGTCATTAATTTGGATTTGAAGATCGGGGGAAACAAAGAATTTATGACTGACTACATTTGTAGATTTTTGTTTGTCGTTTTCGAATAATTTTATAGATATGACATACATCTCGTCACGGTAAGCAAAGTATTCTATGCTCTTTTCTCCGTCATCATAATATTTCAGACTTTCTTGTGCTGCCATTCTTCGCCAATCGCTTGTGTTGTTATAATAATTTTGAATGACTGCAACATATGGAGCAATGTCAAGCTGACCGCAAAAATAATTTGGGATATCGGAAAAATCCCGCTTCCGCAAATCTATTTCATAATCAACAATGGGGTTGACAACACTGACGGCAAAAGTATATTCGGCATCGCCAAAACAGCTTTTTATTGTTATTCTGCTGCCTCCGGCTCGGGGCGCGAAAAAATATCTCTCCACCGCATTGTAGCCAATAAACCCCGTGTCGTTTTCTATTTCATAGAAGAAGTCACCCATCAAGAAATCACCGCCCAAAACCACCTCAGGTCTGAAATGCTGTTTTGCGGCTCCCCCTATGTAGTTTTCGGATACCAAAACCTTGACTTCGACTGAATTGTTCTCAATCAATCTATTTTCAAAACTAACATTTCCCGTGTTGTTGCTCTCGGGTTTTTCTTTGCCTGATATTGATGTTACACTGAAACTTTCGGGGGTGCTTTTCGTGATGGTTATGTGCGCATCACTGCCTTCTATTTTGCTGTATTTCCGGCTATAGCCGCCGCTGAACTTTTCTTTGTAGCATAAAGCAAGATAAATCTGCGCCGATGCTTTCCCCGGATCAAATTGATAAACAGTGCCGTTGCTTACATAGTTGGTGAAGCGTTCTGCGACGTTATACATATTCCTTTTGTATTGATGATACTCGGTGTCACCATTGTATTTTAGGAATGCCGCCACCTCGCCTATTTCCGCCGCGGCTGAATACTGCACAGCTATGTCCTCTTCGTCACCGTTTTTGAAGACATGCTTGGCTGAAGAAAAATCCATAAAATTGACGGTGTCCTCTATCGCATCAAGTGTGGCGCTAGCTGCGACAAACTGCTGTCCGTAACTGAAAGCTATGCCTTCATAATTGTTTTTTAGCGGCACGGTTAAGCCTGCCGACATATTTTTTGAGCCGTTGGGTAATATACAACTATAATTAAAGCTGAACCCGATTTCCGAATCGGCAATCTGATTGGCTATTTCTACGGTCTTTTCTCGCGCGCCGTCAATGCCGCCGCTCCATGCCGATGAGAACTTCTCGTTGTCCTGTTCCAGTAGCGTGTCGCCTGAAAAAACCTTGGCGCGCAAAGTGTAAATCTCGCCGCCTACCAATTCGGGAACAATTTGATTTTGTCGGTTCAACAATTCGAATTCCACTCTGTCGGGAAAACCTCCCGGCTGTACCTTAAGCTTGAATTGTCCTTCCTTGGAATCTCCTCCGAATTTTGTGTATACCTTCACGGTGTATTCGCCTGTTTTTTCGAACATATAGTCTGAATATTCCGTACCGTATGGCGACATTTGCACTGTTTCGATAAGTAAATCATTATAAAAAATTTCAAAAATCGGATTTCTTGAAGGAATGGCGGTATATTTTATTAAATTGAAATTGATGTTATCAAAAAGTATAAAGCCCTTTTCCGAACTGTCTGCCGCTTGATAAGCCGCGTTATAGTTGAGATTCGACAATTCAAAAAAGGGTTTCTCTGGCAGTTTTTCGGGCGGTTTCTCGCCGTCGGGGGTCTTTCCGCCTGTCGGTAGTCCACACGAAGTCAAGGCAATCAGCAATATGACAGCCAAAATTAGTAGCGATATTCGATGTTTCATCTTCCATGCTTCCATATTATCATTATATCATATCGCCGCTATAAAGACACATAGGACGAATAAAGCCTTTGTTCTCGGTCTTATGCGATAACAGCCGTTCTAGAAAAGTTCTTTACGGATGTTATTATTTTTTCGCAAGCCGCGCGTGTCGTGTACGACTCTCCTACATAAACCGTGCTAAATCCTGCGCCGCGCAAAATAAAACGGAATCTGCCGAATTTGTCTTCGTCAATCATAAAGTTGCTCAAATAGACAGCCTTTTTGAAGTTTTGGATGGCTCCTTTGGCATAACTTGCGCTGGCATAGCCGTTGCTTGAGAACAGCAGTTGTCCGTTGTTTGCAAGTAAGTAATAGTGAAAACCATCGGCTCTCTTTGCTATTTCGAATTTTCCGCTGGGCTTCTTCTCTGCATCTTCTTTTTCTACGGCTTCCCAATCTACGGTTGCAATAACCGTGCTCTTGCTCGCGGCATATTTTTTCTCGGCAGCGTCGTCATACTCATAAGGCACAATAGCGGCTGTAGTTGAGAAATTCTTAACCGATTCAATGCTGCTCTCGCAAGCTGCTTTGGTGTTATAGTTTTCTCCGGCATAACGTCTGTTCAGAATGAACCTGTATCTGCCGAATTTGTCCTCGTCGACAAAAAAGTTGCCGCCGTCCACGGCTTTCTTGAAGGTATCTATGCCTTTTTGCGCGCCGTTTGCCGAGGTGTATCCTGTGCTTTCAAATAACAACTGTCCGTTGTTGGCTATCAAATAAAATCTGTATCCGTCGGATTTCAGCACTATTTCGAACTTTCCCGACGCCTTTTTTGTGTCGTCTTTTGCGGCAAGCGCTTCGACGGCTTCCGGCTCTTTTTGTTCGGCTTTCGGCTCTGCTTGTGGCTGTGGTTTCGCAGGGGCGATTATCGGAGCTTGCGGTTTTTGGCGCATAAACAAACGAAGAGGTTCTTCCGAAACCGTCTTGTCTTGCACGGGCTGTTCGATCGAAGTTTCTTTTGTGCTTGCGACAGGTTGCGCCTTCGGGGCAGGTTGCGTGGCAATCGGCTCCTCTGTTTTTTTGACAGGCGTCGCTTCAGCGATGACCATCGGGGCAGCTTCTGCTTTCAGTTCAGCTGTGACGACAGGTTCCGTTTCTGCCTTTTCCGCCTCAATGGGTTGCTGTTGTGCCTCTTGCAGGTCTTTTTGTTTTTTGTTTCCGCTTTTGGATGCGAAAACAACGATTACGACAAGTATCACCAACAAGACAATGGCGAAAAATATAAGAAACAGCGTATTGAGCTCAAAGGAGCCTATTGAGATATTTCTTGAAAAAAACTGCTGTCCAAATGGCAGCTTCTTGGCTATACCGATAAAGATATCGTTGACTTTGTCCATAAAATTACCTCCCGACAATATAAATAATTATAATAGTTCTACTTTTTATTATATCATCGAAAAATCCGCTTTACAACTCAATTTTGCGTTTTTTTAGTTTATTCGGCATTTTGGCGGTCAGATTTTGGCGATTTTGGCGAAGTAATGCGGTTTATGTGCTCAACATCGATAAAAAGCAACACGCCCAACGCCAACAAAATGAATGGCAAAATCAAGAAGGTTGTTCTTGTGGCAACAAATCCGACTATAAGCTGAAAACTCAAGGCTCCGACATAGGCGAAACCCATTTGGAACCCTATGATGTCGGCGGAATATTTGCTGTTGAAGCGAGTCTTTGTCGAATCTATTGTGCAGGGGAAAATCGGTGCAAAGCCCATTCCGACAAGCAGCAGTCCCGGCAGCATAAGAGCTTTTATCGGCACTAAAACCATAATTGTTCCGACAACAGACAATATTATGCCGACTCTGATGAGTACCTTGTTCGAAAGTTTTACGGTCAGCAAGCCGGTAAAAAACCTACCGACCATTATGCCTCCGTAGTACATGGCTATGTATCTTGCGGCGATTGCCGGAGCAAAATCAAAAATATTTACGAGATAGCTTGCGCCCCATATGCCCACAAGATATTCCATACCGCAATATATCGCCAGAGAAAGCGCGGCAAAAACCACTCCCCTTTCTTTTATGATATTAAATTTTTTCGAGGAGCTTTCTTGACTCATCTCCACAGTAACCGTTTGTTGCTTTGTGGCGACTCTTTTCCAAAGAGGCAGTGAAAGAAATATTATTGCGGCAAGACAGAGCTGAACTATTGCTGTCGAACGGTAACCGCCTCGCCAACTGCCTTGAGCAAGAAACATCGACATAATGAGCGGACTTATCGTCACACCGACGCCCCAAAAACAATGCAACCAGCTCATATGTCTTGCTTTGTAATGTTTCGAAACAAAATCATTCAAACCTGTGTCGACTGCACCGGCGCCAATGCCCAGCATTATCGAAGAGATTATTATAAGAGCGATATTCGGCGCAATGCTCATGCCCAGCAGCCCGAAAACCGTGAGCAGTACGGAAATAGCCGTTACCCAACCAGTACCGAGTTTTCGAATCAACGGTCCTGCAATAAAGCTTACGGTAGCCGTGCCGGCGCCGACAATCAGCATATAAAGCGATGCAAAACCCTCATCAACACCAAGCTCTGTATGAATAACAGGCCAAGTGACGCCGAAAAGCGAATCCGGAAGCCCCAACGAAATGAATGCGATATAGATTACGACCAAAAGCAAAGTCGCCATATTCTTCTCCTAAATAGTCCATAGTATTATACCATAAATAGCATTTTCAGTAACCATTTTCACAGCTGTTTTGCAAAGTATTTTTGGCATAATCTTATTAGTTATGGACTGCGCCCGATGTTTTTGTTATAATACGACTATGAAAGTCAAAATAATAGACCGTGAGCAAGAAAGCATATTGAATGCCGACAAAGGCGAAAATTTGTTGTCGCTCTTGCAACGGCAAGGTTTTTTCATCGAAGCTGATTGCGGCGGCAACGGCGCTTGCGGAAAGTGCAAAGTAAAGCTGATTGAAGGCTACACAAACGCGCCGCTCCTTGACGGATACTTCAACGCCTGCCGTCACACCATTGATGATGACATCACAATCTCGCTCAATACCGTAAGCGGCGCATTTAGTTCCATAAACCAAACATCATACACCACAAAAAAACAGTCGGGTTTCGGGCTTGCCGTCGACATAGGCACAACCTCACTGGCTGTGTATCTAATAGATTTGTCAGAGGCAAAAGTGCTTGAAGCCACCGCCGAACTCAACCGCCAAATAAGTTTCGGCGCCGATGTACTCAGCAGAATAAGCGCGGCAAAAGACGGCAAGTCGGAGCTTATGAAAAAATCAATTCGGAATCAAATAGCCGCCATATCTGAACGGCTGTGCAAAAAGCACGAAATACAAGAAATTAAGAAGACGGTCATAACCGGCAACACCACAATGTTGCACCTCTATGCAGGCGCCGATCCGTCGGGTATGGGACAAGCCCCCTTTCAACCTGTTTTCGTCGACACTCAATATGAAGAAAACACAGTACTTTTGCCCTCTGCAAGCGCATTCATCGGCAGTGATGCCCTGGCTGGCGCGATGTCAAGCGGCATGCTTGACCGCGAAGATTGTATGCTCATCGACATAGGTACCAACGGGGAAATCATATTGAAATATAAAGAGAAATATTTTGCTTGCGCCGCTGCGGCAGGTCCGGCATTTGAAGGCGGCAATATCGAAAAAGGCATGGGGGGCGTTGAAGGCGCCATAGACCATGTTTTTTATAATTACGGCAAATTGACATATTCGACTGTTTCGGGTACCGCGAAAGGCATTTGCGGTTCCGGAATTACCGATTTGATAGCAATTTTTATTGAGCAAGGAATAATTGACAAGACAGGCGCGCTGAATGAAAACGATTGTGTCTTAAGCAATAATATCTCGGATGGGAAGTTCTTTATCACAAAAGAAGTATACATCACCCAAAAGGATATCAGAGAATTTCAGCTTGCTAAAAGCGCTCTTCGTTCGGCTATCGACGTCCTTTTGAAAAAAGCAGGATGCGACAAAGCTGCCGTATCCGCCGTATTTTTGGCGGGGGGCTTCGGCTATTATCTAAATAGCGACAGCGCCATAAAAGTCGGATTGCTTCCGCAAGAATTCGCAAAGAAGATTGTCAGCGTAGGTAACGCCGGCGGCAAGGGCGCCATAATGTGTCTTGTGGATGAAGATAATATAGAGGTTTGTCAAAAAATCGCTAACAACATTACCGTAATCGACTTGAATGCTCAAGCAGAATTTTTTCAAGACTTTGTAGACAATATGAATTTTTAGTAAGCTTTATAGAGCTCCAAAATTTTCTTTAGGTTCTTTTTGTACTCTTGTATTACGCTTTGGGGAGAGATTATTCGTAAATCAGCTCCGAAGGTGGCGCACCAGCCGAAGAATACAGGGCTGACATGCAATACGGCTGTCAGGCGGCACTTCTTTTCGTCGGTGCTTTCCATATGCACTGCCGTACCGAACTTGTCCATCATGACGCTGATTAGAGATTTGTTGAATTCTATTTCCATCTCTACTTCTTTTGCCGAGGAATACATCGAAAATGCCTTTCGCCGATATTCTGCAATGTCAAAATTTATTGCGCATTGGGTTTTTGTTATTCTGTCTTTTTCGATGCTTACATCACTGATTCTGTCGATGCGATAATTCGTCAGGTCGGTGTGTTTGTCGCTATAACAAACAAGATAATAGCATTCGTCGTTGAAAACCAAAGCCACAGGATTTATTATGTACCGCTTGCCGCCTTTGCGGTAGACTGTGTTGCCTTTTTCGTCATAATTGAAATAGCGGAAAGAAACTTTGCGGTCAAGGTTTATCGCCTCGTCCAAACGTACTATATTGTTATAAATATCTTCGTTTTTGTATTTCTGAGTGTCAAAATATACACCGTTGCGTAAAGTATCCGATTTGAAACTGCCTGCGAGATGAGCAATCTTCGATACCAATTCGTCTGTTTTTTGTTCGGTGATAAAATTTGCAGACTGCACCGCATCGATAAGTATGCGCAGTTCCGCCACACTGAATTCCGACTGTTCTACATAATATAGATTGCGCTTGCTGCGTTTTTGATAGACCTTGTAGCCGTGTGCGTTCAACTCGTCAATATCGGTGTAAAGCGTTTTGCGGTCGCAGGATATCCCCATATTGTTCAGCTTTTCAATGATCGTCACAGTGTCAAGAGGATGCTCTTCGTCGCTGTCTTTTTTCAAAATTTCCCAAATCTTTAGTAGCTTGATCTTCTGAAAATTCTCTTTGCCCATAATTACCTCCGAATGTTTCAATTATAGCATATATGGCAGGTCTTGTAAATTTTCAATTGAGGAGATTGTTGTACAGCAAGCTATTTTGCAAATCGTTGAGTCGTCGACAACAAGACGGCTTTTTTATTTTTTTTGTTTTCAAAAAGCATAATTGCTGTTTAGAGGGCGGAAATGTTTGGCTTTATTAACATCGTTGTTTCCCTACTCATATAATGAAATATCTTAAACCTTGGAGGCAACCATGTTTTGGCAAAACAACATTCAAAACAGTAAAACCAATTACATATCAACAAAAAGAATGACGCTTGTAAACAC
>CAYJBS010000002.1:0-59236 GCA_964368435.1 uncultured Christensenella sp.
TCTCTTCACAGGAGAGGCTTTTTACTGTATATAGTAAATTAGTAAATTACTAAATTATGAAGGAGACAAAATTAATGAAAATTCCTACTACTTTAAAACACAAACCTGTCATCGTTTGTGAAAATTATGAGAATATCGACGGAAAATATGCTTACGATTCCGACGCAAAAGGACTGTCATTGGGACTTGCGCAATGGAACGATCGAGGCAAACTGGACATTTCCGCAAAGGTTTGGCGGTACACCGGCGAAAAATGGTCGAGACAATCCGAAGAGATGCCCATGCATAGGGTACTCGATTTATCGATACTTGTTTGTCGCGCCTTCCTATACTTCAAAGACGCCTACAGAATACCCGGCTTTTATAATAAGGATAATCCTATTATTGACAGAGTCGGCTTGCAAGGCGACGCCATGACCGTTGAGGTATGCGCCGATAATCCCATGATAGACGAAGACATCGTACTGTTCATGAACGAACTGGCAAAGAACGGTGAGAGTCTCGGCGAGAGGTTCTCGACTTTGGCAAGATTGCTTAAAGATATGGAATATACCAAATAATCGGTTTTTTCCTCAAATTACAACAAAACAAATTAAGTTTCATAACGAGCGATAGCCGAGGTATCTCATACTTGTGAAGTCAACAAAAGCTCCTATTACGGGAGCTTTTCGTTTTGTCAAAATAACAAATTATGTGTCATACCGAATCAAGTCAGACAAAATTGCGCATAGCAAAATTTTTTGTTTGGCGGAACTATGGAGCAGGTTTCTCGGGCGTCTTGACTCTTTCTCCTTCCTTGAAGGGATGCTCTCTCGCAGGTTTGTTGCCCTTGGGAATGTTTTGTATTCCCTTCTTGTAAAGCGACTTTTTGTGCGATCTGTTGTAGTTGTTTAGGAAACTTCTTCTCCTGATACCGGTGAATGTGATGACTACGATGAGCAC
Source organism: uncultured Christensenella sp. (assembly GCA_964368435.1). GTDB lineage: Bacteria > Bacillota > Clostridia > Christensenellales > DTU072 > DTU072. The sequence continues at coordinate 943 of CAYJBS010000002.1, forward strand.
TACAAATACACCTATTGTGGCGAAAGTGATATAGTTGAGCAGCTTTGTGTCTATCGTTATGCCGGCAAATGTGCCGTAAACATCGGTTTCAGTCTCTCTGACAGCTATATTGGCTTTGGTGGCAAGCACATAAGTATCAAGGTTGTTGGCGCTGAATACTACACTCTTGCCATCGCCCTGAATCTCCACACCGCTTATTTCGGTGATAGTGCCGTCAGGAGACAATCTGTAAACTGCGAAACGGACATAGTTGTAATATTCTTCCGGAATGGGCAGTGTAACAAGAATCTCTCCTGTTGAGGTTTGAGAAGCTGCGCCTGTCAAGCTGACTCTGTTTATGCTGACAACCGTTTTGGGTTTTTCGGCGACGATTGTATTCAAAATTGTAGCCTGAGCATTGTCGTACAACTCGACTGTATTTGGATAAGAAGTAACTTCTATTCTTGCGCCCGGCGCTAGGTTACCTTCGATTTTGATACCCGAATCGACATCTTGGAGCAACATATTCTCGCATTTGCGTTTCAGCGTCGTCAATTTGTTGTATAGCGTTGTGGCATAAACTGATTTTTGGTCCGGGGACAGATCAAGATATGCGTCATACACTTGTAACACGTTGTTATAATCCGTCACCTTGACAACATTTATGGCAGGGAGTTTTTTGGTGTTGTTTTCGACCAAAGTCACCCTTGCCATCTCCTTGGCAAGTATGGCGTGCTCCTCTGTCAACTTCTGAAAATAGGCATAATACTCGCCTTCGACTATTGCTTCTTGAATCCATTGATTGCCATAGTACGCATAGTCGCGATACGCCTTCAAATAATCGTCCATCTCCCGATAGTCCGACTTCAACTCATAGCTGGCTTTTTGGCTGAGTCCGGCAATATAGGATTGGAAGCCCGCAATCTCCTGGCGCAAGGTGTTCTCCCTGTCACGCAGACGTATTATGAGATTTTCGAAATACGCTCTTCTGGAGTCGTCAATACCCTTTGCCGCAGCAAGATCTTCTTCATATCTGTCTACGGTGTCAAGGTCTTTTTGGCTCAAGGTCAAGTTGTTTATGTCGAGAAGGAAGGGAATCATATAGAATTCGAGTTCTGCTCTGTTGCCTGCCAAATCCTCGATGATGATTTTTACGTAACCCTTCGAATCTTCGCTGTTATCAACGGAGTTGGTGGCAATTATGTGCCCTTGCGACAACGGGAAACCTATGGTTTCGTCGCGCCGTACAATGTATTGCGCGGTTTTTAGGTTTTCTTCGCGGAAGGTTATGGGCTGATCAATATAATAGGTGTTCGGCGTATCTGTGACGCTGGGAACAATGATTCCCGATTCGATTTGCGGCGGCACGGTATCTATGTTTATTTCGAATATTCTTTGATAAATAAGTCCCGACTCCGTCCTGGCAACAACACGCAACGTTTCGCTTCTTGTGCTGGTTACCATGCCATAGCTTGTGCCCGTCACAGCGTCCATAGGCCATTGGTTCTCGAGGCTGGAGCCGTCGCGGTAATATACTATTCTGACATTTGATTTGTTGGCTACGGCGTTGGTTCTTTCTATGCTTACGCGAACCTCTTCTTGGTTGGTCCATTCTCCGGAATTTATTAGTTTTATTTGGTCCGAATCCTCTGCAATCTTGACCTCGCCGTTGAGCTTGAATTCGGGAATAACTTTATCTACTTTTATGCGGATGGCTTGGGTATACTTCTTGCCGTTGGCAGGGCATATAGCTTGTACAACAAGGATAGCATCATTATTTTTGCCGAAATTGTCCATTCTGTCGGTTGTGAAAGTAATGGCGTCGCCAATGACAATATTCGAAGGAGTCCTCGTATATTGTGTCTCGCCATCTGCTGATTTGACGAGATACTGATAGTTTACGGTGCTGGGGTTACGGAGAGCCGGATCTATTCTGATGACAATGGTCACCGAAGAGCTTGCCCACTGTCCGCTGGTATCTGCCAAAGTCAAACCGTGAAGACTGCCGCCTACGTCGATAGAGCCGAAGTTGCCGCCGTTGTATATATTGCCGCCAACATAGGTTTCAAGTGTAAAGTCAGGTCTTCTGGTGTCAATTTGCACAACTGCCGGCTTTTCGTGTACAACTTCCGAACCGGCTTGATTGGTCAATTTGAAAAACATTGTTTTCTTGATGTCTTGGTTGAAACGGAAGGTCATGTTGTTTTCCGTTGAAGGCTCTTGATTGTACTTTATCCAGGTCTGTCTGTTATCTATAGAATACCAATAATAAACGCCTGTATGAGAATTCGTGCTGAACTCAATATTTATTTCTTCTGTCCAAGTAAAAGTGAAAATATTATATTCCTCACCGTCAATGGTCGTTTGGGTATTTGAACCCTCGCCCTCGGGAAAGTTTATTATGAATGACGGCTCAAACGAGTCAACTAAGAAGGTATACTTGTCTCCTGTGTGACTGCTTATGTTATCCAGCGTATTTCTGGCGAACAAATAGTAAGCAATGCCGACGGCAGCCTCGCCTTCGACGATTTGTACAGGCTCGCCCGATTTCATCAACTGCCACCCGTTCAATTCCGTCGGAGTGGGCAGATCGCTCGGGATTGAGATCTCTTCCGTCACTTGGAAATAATAATACTGTATCGGCGCTCTGTCGGTAAATTCAGGATTGCGCAGTGTTATGGTCTCATTGTTATAGACAAAGAAGTCTTCTATCTCTCCGTTCAACTGGCTTATCATATCCTCAACATCGGGAGTGCTGTTGTCTATTTTGATTTCGTTGCTGTAGAACGGCACAGGATTGGAACTGTATTTTGCTGCGTTGAAAGCAATGACAATTATGTTGCCGGTATAGAAGCACTTGTTGGTAGTGCTTGTAGGGTCGGAAAATCTCGGCGCGCTATTTTCGTCGACGCCCCAGAAGTCGAAAGCGCCGTTGATCAATGATACCGGAATGGCGTATTCGTAAATATCGGATTTTTGGTTGAGTTCTGTCAAACTGTGCTCGGCATAAAATTCAACAGGTGTCTTGTCGTGAAGGATTATGATGCCATATGTATAGTCGGCATAGGACTCGCCTGCGGGCAGATTTATGAGTATGCTCAAAGGTCCTTCTATCCAGCCGGTTGAGGTGTCTTTGTTGTAGCCCGGAGCCTGCGGTTGTATGGCGGCGGTTATGTTTATGGACGAGCAGTTGAAGGGGATTTTTATGGTGTAAGGACTTGTCGTTTTTTTCTGCCCTTCAAAGCTTATGGCATAACTTTCGAGATAAAATTCTACGATTTTTTCGCCAACGGCATTTGCTTCGATTTCCACAAGTAAGTTGTTTCCCGTGCCCTTTGTGTACGCTCCGGCGCTGTCTATTCTGTACCAGAAATTGAAGTGACCGTCATGATTGCTTTTGAAGGTCAATTCTACATCTTTGCAGACCGGCTGCGTGGTGGCTGTGAACTGCGGGTTCTCGGCATCGTAAACCAGAAGGTCTTCCTCATTGCGATTGTCACGGACAGCACTCAAAAGAATATCTCTCTTATCTATGCGCGCATCAAAATATACAAAGCTCTGCAAATCCGAACCGCTGGTCAATCGGAACATAAACGTTCTGGTGAAGATGTTGCCCTGTCCCTCGGGTATTTCTACCAGAAATTTGAATTTTCCAAGCGGAAGACCGTCGCTATCCAGCAACGACTGCAGCACTCTTTCGGGAATGTTGCTGTCAACCATAAGCTCGCATTCAATGCCCGACAGGCTGATATCTGCCACGGTCTTGGAATCCAGTGTCAGTTCTATGTTGCCGTTCGCCCAAGCTCCGCTGATTATTGGCACCAACGATTGTTGCACGAAAGCCGTAATATCGACATTGGGTGTAGCCAAGTCAAGTCTTATTTCCGGGGTGTTGACTTCGTTCTTGCTCTTGACCTGCGCTGCGTTGTAGGCATAAAGTTTGAAGTACCTTCTTTCTACAGAGTCGGAAAGGTAAAGGCGGAATTTTGCCATTCCCGGAGCCAAATATTTGGGGTCATCCTCATCAAGGTCGGCATAATCGGCGGAGACATCCATGATGATGTCATCTCCGTCGCCACTGCCGTCGGCAGCCCAAACGAAAGTCCTTTCGAAATTCTCGTAACCTGTGCCGGAAATGCCGTAAGCAAAGGTATATTTGTCCATAATGGGAGCGTTTATGTATACGGGAATAGGCGCATTCGCCCAACCCTTTTCGTTTTCTATTTTTGATACCAAATCGAGGCTTACGGAGAAATCGCTGTAAAGGATGCTGCCTGTAAACGTCTTTTCGTCATAAAGTCCCGAACGCGACTCCAACCTGAAGGTATATATCCTCTTGTTCACGGGAACAGGAGTGAATATCGCATCGGTAAAAGTATAATATTTATAGTTTTGGGCGTCAGTGTTGTCTGCCATATTGGCATATTCCGTTTCGCGCAATACGCCTTCGCTATCGAAATAAGTATACTTGTATGTACATGTCAAATCCGATTCGTTGAAAATCAACATGCCCTCGGGCGTTCTGTTGTAGACAACGAAGCCGAGGCTGTCGCTGGCATATCCTACGCGGTAATCCGGACCTGCCGCCTCGCCAAAAGAGCGAATGTCGGTGTTTAGTTTGTCTTTTGCGGTGATGGAAACAACAGGCTGTTGCTTGTCGATGAAAGCGTCATATCTTCCGCTGGATGCCGACTCTTTGTTGGCGTCGCTTATGGCGCGGAAGTTTATGTTCTGGGTGGTCTTATTGAGGGGCAAGGTATAGAATTCCGTTCCGCTGCCGGCATTCTTTGCCAGCGCAGTCCAATCACTGACTCCTATTATTTTGTATTCGTAACGAACAGGCGATTGACCTTTCTCGGTGGGAGTGATTATGTAGGTGATATCGTTGTAGCTCCATTGATAATTTTTGGAGTTATAATCATATATTTCGTTTTCGCCGTTTGCATTTGTTTTGGTAGATTGCGCTCTGATTTCGATTTCGGGACGCACGATATCCATTCTGGCATGTATGGATTTTCCGGTTATGGGATTGGTGGTGCGATAGCCTTTTTTTACGCCGCTTTGGTCAGTCACCCTGAAATGCACGGGACCGTTCAAGTTTTCTATGATAAAGCACATGTTGGGAGAAGTGCCGTTGGCGGGGTGCCATTGTTTTTGCGGGCTGTTCATATCAAGAATGCCGTCAATGGAATAATCATACTTTTTGTTGGGTGTATCACCTTGACTGACTATGTCGAATCGCAATTGTGTCGATACCCAAATGTTGCCGGCTGCTCCCAGTTCGGCGACATACGGCTTCCAAGTGGTGCCTGAATAATAATATGAAACGACATCTTGTATTTCGATGTCGGTAGGATCTATTGAGGGATTATAAATTATGTTAAAGATACCGGTATTTATGTATTCTTCGGTTATGGGTTGTCCGGTACCGGTGGTCGTTTCGGCAAAAGCGCGAAACTTTATGAAACGATTGTAGGGTTCGGGTAGCGGAAAAGTCCACAGCATATAGTCCACACCGTCGGACTGAATGATTTGCATCTTGTCAGCCTTCAAGAATTCGTTTTCTTCGCCCTCCCAATTCGTGCCGGCAAGAACATCGGAATAGCTGAGTCCCGAAACATAGCTGAATTGAGTAATGCTGGGGTTTTTGTTCGGGCTGGTCAATAAAAATCTAAAAGAAATAAATTCGTAGGACTCGCCGCCAAGATAAGGCGTCCATGCCCCTGTGTCAATATCGTATACGCCCGCCTCAACGGTGAATGCCAAATCGGCAGTTGCGGCTAGCGCCGGATTCTCTTCGTTCCCAACAGACATTGTGACGGACAGCGCAAAAGCTATCAAGCAAAAAATAGCAAGAATCGGTATTATAATAGCCTTTCTTAGTTTAGAATTCATTCGCTGACCTCACTTTCTATGTGTACAGTTCTAATATACATAAATATAATAACATATATAATATAAATATAAAAGTGTTTTCTTGAAAATTTACTAAATAGTTGCTCTCCGCCGCAAATGCCAAAAGGTTGCTAAACTGCAAATATCGTCAAAAAATAAACGGGCAGCAAGTGTCATATAGAACCTAAAACAGGTTCCCATTTTTATGTATTTGGGAACCTGTATGTTGGGTTTATTGAAGTTGTTTTTGTGCGCTCAACCTTATACACAGTCGCACACTTGGGAACATTTCCTTTTATTCGTCGTCGGAATCGTCATCGTCATCGTCTGCGTCATCGTCCTCGTCTGCCGCATCGTCATCATCTTCCGCATCAAGCGCATACTCGAAATCTTCTACATCTTCGGACAAAGACTCCTCTTCAGCCTCGTTGTAGCTCTCCTCGTCATCCCATTCCTCTGTTTCAGCAAGCTCTTCGAGAGATATCGGCACCTCTTCTATTTCTTCATCTTCGATGACCTCTTCGCTGTCGTCGTCTTCATCGATCTTCGACCATTCATCCGGCTCGATATCGTCAATAATCTTCTTCTTGACCTTTTCCGCTGCTATTTCCATCAAGCAGTTCTCGCAGAACCGCTCTCCGTCTCCAATAAAGTTTATGCGGCATCTGGGACAAATCTCGCTGTCGTCATCAATATCATCTTCTTCCTCGCGCAGTTTGCCTGCAATCTCAAACTGACAAATCTCACAATATTCCGTATCGTTGAGAATGTAGTTTATTTCACATCTGGGACACAGCTTATATTTGGGCATGGTACCTCCTGAATTTTCGAACTCGCGTAAGCTATATTCATTTTGGATATATTATATTGACTAAACAATATTTTGTAAACTGTTTTTTCATAGTTTTTTGCTTAATATCGTATAAGAATACAAAGCATGGCTTACAATTATCATATGCGGCTTTCTTTGATAATTACAAATATATTTTTATAGGCACCACAAACACAAAAAAGGCTGCTTTGCCTAAGGTAAAACAGCCTTCTTTTTTCATTAAAAATTCTTTCTTGACGATCTCTATTATAGCGCGCTTATTCTGTCGGCGTCGGTCATCTTGCCCAGCAGAGTATCCTTCTGGGTTTCTGCGTCTCTTGCCTCGACTGCGTCAAGGTCCAAATAAAAAATGTTGTTGGTTATGGAGCTTTTGAAGAAATACAGCGTACCGTCAATGATTTCTGCACCTATCCATTGGGAGCTGAAAGCGCCGCTGTAGTACATCTCTGCGTTGCCCTCTACCTTGACCAAAGCGCCGTCTGTGACATCAAACAGCTTTATGTTATAGAGTTTGTCGCCCGATGTATAGTACATATAGTATGATGTGCCGGCATCCTCGCTGACTAAATAAAAATCATAAGGAACCACAGTGGCGGAGAAGGTTATGGCGTTGTATTGGTATTCTCCGGCAAGGGTGTAGACATCGAGCTTCGAAACCGCCGTATCCGACGCATTGGTAGCCGCGCCAAATGCCAATACTTTGCCTTGCGCAAAATAAAAGTTCTTGTACTCAAAACCCTTCGTCGTCGTCGGGTTGCTGGTGAAACGAACAAGATTTGCGGTATTGAAGTTCAATCCTGCATCGTAAGTATACGAATACAGTCCTGCAGCAGGCTGATTTGTGCGACTGTCGGTGATGCTATAAAAAACCGTCAACTTGTCACCGTTATATTTTATTTCGATAATAGTCGGAGTAAGAGCGGCGTTTGAGCCTAGCATATCGGTGCTTATGATGGCGGCATTCTTGTCGCCGTTTATTGCCATAGCGTATATGGTCTTCTTCGAGGTCTCTGCATCTGTCTTGGAATAAAAAACATAGTTGTCCATCGCGTTGGCATCGGCGGTGGGCTTTGTGAAGAAATACGCCGTGTCGACACCCTCGACTATGGTCTCTTCCTTGAACTTCTTGTTCGATAGGTCTATGCGGCATATATTCTGCTCAAATATGTAGACGAGTTTTTGTCCGGATATTTTGTAGGGTACCGAATGGTTCTTGAATTCGGCTACAACCTGAGTGCCGGTGCCGTCAACCTTTGTGCGCATGATGACCATTTCTGCCGTCTTGGCATTGCCTTCGCTGTCCTTGTCCACGCTTGTTGTGGAATAATAAATATAGTCATCAAAGATATAAAGTCCGCCAAAATTCTTTTCTGTGGAATAAACTTTTTTTGGCACTATCAAAGCAAAAGTATCTTTCAAGGGCTTGCGGTCGGCATTAAGCTCGACACGCGCTATGGCGCCTTTCAGGGTTTTGCCGAATTCGTTTTCGGCGGCTTCTTCTGCATAGCCGTTTATGAAGTAGAGATACTTGCCGTATGTGACTGCCAAACCGCCGTTCGAAGTGACGGTTTTGTCAGCATAATCGACAGCAACAGCGTCTTGCTTGAAATTCTCGACACAACCGGTCAATAAAAAAACACCCAAGCATAGGCATATAATAATCAAAACAATCTTTTTGCTCATTGATAAATTACTCCGCGATAGAATTTGTGTTAACATATTATATAATATTAAATAGTTTATTGCAAGTTTTTTCTTTATGCGGATGCGGCAAGTCTTCCGATAAACTAAATCTCGATGTCATTTATGGAATTGAGTACCATATCGGGCTTGATATCCGATGCGTTCAGCATTTCGATAGTTGTTTCGCCGGTAAGCACAAGAATACTCGTCATTTTGTTGTTCTTGCCAAAAAGTATGTCGGTATACAGCCTATCGCCCACCATCGCCACCTTGCCCGGTTCTACATGACAATGGTCAAAAACAAATTCCGCCATCGGCGCATTGGGCTTGCCGATGACGACAGACGGCGTTCTGCCGTTGGTCTTCTCTATAAGAGCCATAATGGCGCCCGTATCGGGCATGTTGCCGTACTCTGACGGACATACGAAGTCGGGATGCGTTGCGATAAACTCCCTGCCTTGCTCAAGCAGGATACATGCGTGAAAAAGCTTGTCGTAAGTCAATGAGGTGTCAAAACCCAGTACAACGATATCGCCGTCGTCCTTGATTTCTATGCCATAATCCCCCATTTCTCTTTTGAGCTGATCGGTACCTAAAACATAAACCGATTTGTATGGACGGTATCTTGAAAGATATTGCGCCGTTGCCATACCCGAGGTGATGATCTGTTCGATCTTCGCCTTGTACCCCAGTCTATGTATCTTTTCCAGATAGTCATACTTGGATTTTGAGCTGTTGTTGGTGACAAAGCAAACCATTTTGCCTGCCGCCGTCAATCTGTTTAGGGTATCGATGGCGCCATCAAGAGGGATATCCCCCATATTTACGGTGCCGTCAAGATCGAAAAGAAATAAATCAATATCCTTGGTTTTCTTCATAGTTTATCAGTCTTTCTATTACTCCTGTGTTATTTATTATATTTGTCAGTCCCTGTGCGCGCCTACTTTCTTCTATAATCATCGAAAAATGTCTTCCGATATCGATATCTTCGAGGCTGACGCCCAACGCTCGAAAGATTAAAGCGACGCTGTTCAACTCTTCTTTTGATAGCATATATGCGCTCATTTTTGCGCTTTGTTGCTTGAGCGCACGCTGCGCGTCAAGCTCGGCTGCAGTATGAGTCGCCGCTGGTATAAGCATATCATTAAAGTCCCACTTTGTAAAGATTATCCCGACACTAAATAATAAATAAGCGATAACAAAACGGCTCGACAACGCTTCCGCCGCGGCGCGCTTGTTCCTAATGCGATAAACAACAGGCAAGCGGTCTTTGCCACTCAAATATTCAGCTCCCCCCTTCAGAAGATGCAACATTGTCGGCAAGAAAAAATCTTTATCCGCAGGCTTAACGATGAAATTTTTGCATTGTTTTACCATAGCTTCAAGCGCCGCATCCTTGTACGGCAGCAGTAGTCCGCTGCAAAAATCATCCAGTAAAGAATAATACATAACCAACGCTTCACAAAAGCCTTTAGCGGCAGTAAGGGTATCCGAAATGTCGATTATGGAACTATCAAAGTAGGCTATTTCTGCAAAACCGCTTTTTTCTCCGCTCAACATCCCATCACAAAAGCAGTCGGCAAAAATTTCTGTAGGATAGAACGAAAAGCGCATATCCCCGGCGGCTTTTCGGACTGCTCTTATTGCGTCAAGTCCGCCTACCGCTACAAAATACCTTATATGCTCGCCGAAATTCATTGTTCGCGCAGTGTGCGCTTCACACAGCTTTGTGCGGTTGCCTTTTTTGAACAGAGCGTCGGCTACACGGCAAGCAAGCTCTTTATGTTCTTGCTCGAAAATAACGGCGACTGCGCCGTTTTTATAAGTTACGGAAACGAGTTCGGCAAAAAGCTCTGTGTCTTTGCCTATATGCAGATTTGTGCGGGTACGGGTATTCATAGCAAAATTATAACCACAAAAAAGCGTAATAATACTGTATAAAATGCTGTTTTTTGGAAGCTTATGCCAACAAGCTCTTCAACTCTTTCAGCAATACATCTATTTGGCTGTCGGTTCCTATGGTCACACGAATAAAATTGTTGATGCCCGGCTTGTCAAAATACCTGACAAGAATGCCTCTCTCTTTCAATTTCAAATAAACCTCTTTGGCATTGTCTAGTAGCACCAACAGGAAGTTGGAGCCGGATGCAAGCGTATTTATGCCGACCGCCTTTAATTCCGCAAAGACTCTTTCACGTGTGTTTATTATTTTCTTTATTATGGCGTCATAGTACGCCGTGTCGCTCAGCGCTGTTGCTGCTATTTCCATACTCAAGCGGTTTACGGTATAGCTGTTTATGCTGTCTTTTATGCGCTCCAGTGCTTTTATGAGTTGCTCATTGGCAAGCGCATAGCCGCACCTAATGCCGGCAAGTGCATGGCTCTTTGACAGCGTTTCGACAATCACAAGGTTGTCGTATTTCTCTATCAGCGGAGATACATCTTCCGAACAAAAAGCCGCATATGCTTGGTCAACAATGACTATTTTGTCAAGGTTTTGTTCAACAATTGCCTTGATTTCGTCAACGGACAGCGTAATGCCCGTGGGGGCGTTGGGGTTGGCGATGACAATACCCCTGCAATTCAAACCGAAATAATCAGAGGCACAGATGGCATATTCCTTCAGCGGAATTATTTTCGAACGTAAGTTGTAATATGAGGCATAAACTTGATAAAAGCTGTAGGTTATGTCGGCATAAGCCACCTCGTCACCATTGTTAAAAAAAGCCGCGAAGCACATGGACAGCACCTCGTCACTGCCGTTGCCGGTAAAAATGTTTTCTTCGGAGGTCTTCTTTTGCTTTGCGATAGCTTGTTTGAGCGACAGCGTCCGAGGATCGGGATAAAGCCGCAAATCGGTAGCGTCAAAATTTTTCAGCAGCTCGGCGACCTTAGGACTGGGCGGATAGGGATTCTCGTTGGTGTTGAGTTTTATGTAACGTTTGTCCCTGGGTTGCTCTCCTGCTATATACGGTGATATGCTTTTGGCTAAATCCGAATAAAATTTCATTGTTATTACCTCGCCTCATTTTAGCATAAACGCGAAAAATATGTCAACATAAAGCTGCCATATTGCAAAAAAGCCTATTTAAATCAGTTTTTTATATATAAAGAGGTTTTGGGTTTGCGCTTGGCAAGAATACCGCCGATAAAATCCTGCAAAAACGCCATAACGGGTACGCTGAGAAAGACTCCGATGAAGCCGAACAGTCCACCACCCACCACCACTGAGGTGAGAATCCAAAAACTTGACAAGCCGACATACCTTCCGACAATGATGGGATAAGTCGTCACTGACTCTATCTGTTGCAAAATGACAATAAAAATTATGAAAATAAGCGCCTGCTCCGGACTTACGGAGAAAATCAGCAAGGCGGAGAAGCCGCCGCCGATATATGCGCCCACCATGGGAACGAGATTAACCAGCGCTGTTATGGCGGCAATGAGCGGAGCAAACGGCAAGCCTATTATCGACATCACAAGATAACACACCATACCCAACAGCATAGCTTCAAGCAGCTGTCCGCCGATATAGCTTGAAAACTTATCTATGGCAAGTTGCAGCGCATCCAGGATGTCCTTAACTTTTTCTTTTTTTGTTAGACTGTATATTAGTTTTTTGAACTGATGCGCCAACTCCTTTTTATTGGAAAGTATCAAAACAGCCAGGAAAAGTCCTAGAAACAGGTTGATGACGACTTTCAATATATTTTCGGCAAGCTCCAGCATCTTTGGTATATACTCTTGCAGTCGGTCGATAAAATCCGAAGTCACTTTTTGCAGGTTTTCAAAAACTAATCGGAAAAAAGCATTGTCTGATGAAAGTTTTTCAAAGGCATTGCCCGATTGAAAGGAGGAGGTGACACCGCCGATGCTTTCAACGAGTTTGGGAAAGACCAAAAACCCAAAACCCGTCAATATGCCTGCAAACAGTATGACGGCGCATGCCAGTGACAGCGGACTTTTGTATTTTTTAAGCTTTTTGAAAACTTTCTTCTCGAAGAATTCCATAGGCACATGCAAAATAATTGCAAAAATCGCGCCGATAATGAGCGGCGTAAAGGCATTTTTTATCGTGCCGAACACATTCAGAAATTTGTCAAAATTCCATATCAATATGCCTGCAAGTGTAATAAGAACAAGCTTGTTTACAAACTCCTTTGAAACGCCCTTCATAGCCATAGTATATTCAATTCTGTTAAGCTATATCCCGTACTGATTCTATTTATTTTTGCAATGAAAAAAGAGGGCTGAACTCATGTCGTTTGAGTCAAGCCCTGCTTTTTTTGCTTTTATGGAATATGATTATTATTTAGTATTGAGTGATAACATTGACGAGTTTTATTCTTACGACAACAGAGGGCGAACCCGGCACATTCAGCGTTGTGGCTATGGTGTAGGTGGTGCCTGTCGGAGCATAAGTGTCTACGTCATAGAAGCCATTCAGCTGTCCTCCGTAGTTGCTGAACTGCAATCCTTGAGGACTGTGATACCAGCCGCCATCGGTGGGTCCCATCTTCCAGACGCTTGCTTCCTGCCACGGCATGTATGTCACAGTCTTCGACCAATGCCAGTTTGTGAAGAGACCCCAATCGTTCATCCATCCATCATCCTCATATCGGTAATGCACCTGAAGCAGCGGCAGATTGTAAAGCTCAAATCTTGTGCCTCTCTCTACCTCGATTATCGGTACTGCGTTCTGCGTTATTCTGTTTACGGTATTGTAGTAGAAACTGCTGATTGCGCTATCGCCATAACCGCCCTCTTTCAGCCCTGTCGGATACTTCCAGCCACCGTCTACGCAAAGCGGGGAGTTGGGATACGCTTCGCCATGATCGGGATTTACGATATAAGCCGTTTCGTCACCGGGGTTGCCGTAGTCGTCGTTAATGACGCCGCCGTTCTCGTTTCGGTTGCAAGAATTGTCAACGGTTCCGTCGAATTCCTTCCAATCGTTCTCCTCGGATGCCTCGCTGAGGTTATAGATATGCACGGTGTCGTACGCCGCCAAAAGTATTGTACCCTTGATGTTTTCGACAGACTCGGGGTATGCGCAATATTGATCTATGCCATAATCCACCAGCGCTATTGAATATCCGGGATACATTTGGTTCTCAGCGGTTGTGAACTTGTGCTTCACTACCTTCTTTTCGGGCATTGCGTACCATTCCTCAAGTTTTGCTTTGGCTTGGGATTGCGACTCGTTCTGCGACCAGCTGTTGTGCGGAAGTACGCCGGGCATATTGTCTTGGTTTATGGCGGAGCCTGCAGGAGTACGGAAGTTGCGCAAGATCAACGGAGCGCTTATGCCCGATTCAAGCCCTCTGGAGCCAATTCCGTATGAGAAGATTTGTTGGAAGGTCTTGGGGAAGGTGAAGGTGCCCGATACTGTGACAACCGAAGGTATATTGGTGTTTACCCACTTTCTCAAGCTCAAGTTGGGGAAGCTCCACCTGATTATTTGTCCGCCTCTGCCACCCAGCGTCATTGTGGCGTATTGTGTTGTGCCACTGCCGAACATCACCTCACCGAAGTACCATTTGTTGTTATTGTTGTAATAGGTGCCTCCGCCTTGAATATTCAGGAAGTTCTCTTGCTGTCCGGAACCGAAGGTCACTTGGAAGCCGTACTTGCTGTCATAGCCATGCAGCGCCTTGTTGAAGGGGACATAGGTTCCGCCTTCATAATACACCACTTGGAAGTACTCTTTGAAGGAACCCAGTGTTTTGTCCGGCAACAGTATGATGTCTTCAGGACCATATTCGGTATCGTCATTAAAGGCGTCTATAGTGTACAACTCGTTGGTTTCCGGATTAATCAAGGATTCTTGATCGCTGTAGCCGCCGTATACCCACGGTGTTGAATTGAAAGTAAAGGTGAAGGGCTGATTGTCAATATCCATCGAAGTCGTCGTAGATATGGTCAAATCATAATAGTTTACGTAGACCCTGCCTCTGCTGCCGCCCGACCACAAAGCGTCTGTGAAATAAGGAGTAAGCGTTGTGGATATTCTGGTGGCTCCTTCATAATAGTATGCTTCGCGAGTAGCGTAATCCACAGCGGCTAAGCCGCTGGCTATTTTTTCTTTCCACTCCTTGGTTGTGACATATATCCAGATATAGTCGGGCATAGGTACGCCGCCTCTCTTGATATAGTAATATGGGTTGGTGATGGTGTAGGAGTTCAGGTTACCCTGCGTGTAGGTTATGGCTTCGCCTTGTCCTTCCACAGAGAGGTGTGCCGCGCTCGAAATGTTGTAATTGTCTTCAATACCTTGTTGGATTGTGGCAATATACTGTTCTTCCATTGTGATGGCAACTGCCGCTTTCTGCTGACCGTCAACGCCCATTGCTAAGCCCGGTATCGTGATATAGAAGTTCATGAAGCCGCCTCTATAGGAGAGAGGCTTGCTGGGATCCATTGCAAAACTCATCAGCAGGCTTTCTTGCTCGTCTTCTTGCAGTTCATAGGTGCCTGTCAGTTGTCGTCCTGCGCCCAGTCCTTTGTAGGTGTGAACGACAATCTTGCCGCCCTCTTCTACTCCGGCATAATTCCCCATGGTGAATGCCATGTATTCGTCTTCAAAGCCGTCAAAGTATACCCTGAACTCATTGCCTGCGCCCATAAACAGCGCTTCGCCTATCGCCTTTGTGAGGTTGGGCTGTCCAAGATAGTCATAGGACTTCAGCACTGTGTTTTCGGCGCCGTCCTTGAAGATGTTTTTGAAGCCTTCTTGATTTCCGAAGATGTCGATGGTGGTCTTGACCTTTCTGGATTTTACGAAGACAGGATAAGTTATTCTCTGCAACGAATCTCCGTCACCTATTTGGGCATAGACCTTGTAGTTGCCGCCGACAAATCTCAACTTGACAGTGGCGTCATCCCAGGTGACTTCAATATTGGCTCTGACTGAGTTGTCTAGCGAGGCAAGGTCAAAGAGTGTGCCGTCGTTAAAGACAATCGTCGTGCCCTTGCTGCCATGCTTCAGATAGCCTTGCTCTCCGTCAAGCAATGCCGCCGTAGTATTTACGTAAGGTTTGAAGGGGTCAAACACGAAGCTGTAAGTCATCAAGCCGTCTTCATCGAGTATCGTTTCATAGTTGGGCGCTATGTCCGGATCTGCGGCAAACATGCTCTTGACGGTACGGTCGACATAATTTATGTCGATTATGTGTTTTTGGATCCCGCCGAAAGTGTTGCCGAAAGTGGCATATAGCCGTCCGACGCCTGCTTTGTAACCGATCTTGCCCACAGCCGTATTGTTGACAAATCTTGTGTTGATGTCGGTGCCGTCATAGGTTATTTGGTCGAAGCGGTAGGTCGCTCTGTCTCCAAAGCGCTCATAATCCGCGCCGCTCACAAGTCTATCGCTGACGATTTCGTCATAGACAACGGAATGGCTGTAAATGTTGCCATCCTTTTCTACTATAGCTCCGTAAACATCAATATAATAGTTGTCGACATCGAGTCCTGAGTAGTAGGTCATATCCATAATTCTGGCTTCCATGGTATAGCCGTGGTCACCTATCTTTATGGATTTTATGTCGGATGCCGCCGTCGGTTCGTCTATGGCGACTTTCAGGTCTACTACAACATCGCGTCCTGTATACAGATTTTTCGAAGAGGTGGCTACGCCTGTTCTCTTGTCAAATATCGTATAGTTCTTTGCTTCCAGCAAGAAATCGATGGAGCGGGGACCCGTAGCATAATCGTGGCCTTCCTCGTCTCTGTTGTTGAGCAATATCCTTGCGCGTCTGAAGTATGCGAAGGCGCCATCGGCGAATACCTCGCTGTATTTCTTCTCATAAGGATTTATTGGGATGACATCGTCTATTAACAAATATGACGGATCATATGTCCCGTTCGGCATATTGGCTACCTTCACGAAGTCTTCGCCTTCGGTTTCATAGCTGACTTGATATTCGGTAATGGTTCTGTCATAGACCAGCACATCGACCTCTATGGATTGCAGTCCCGTCTTTATTTGCCGTACGGTCTCTACGCCGTCGATGAGGACGGTTTCGTTTTCATAGATGTAGATGGTGGCTATTGCGGCGTTCTGCTTCTCCTTGGTGTACGTGCCGCCTTTTACGGACATCGTATTGGAGATATGGCTGAACGACCAGTCCACATAGAGGATAATATCGTTGGCATTGTTTTTGAAGCGCGCTCTAAGCATCGTCGGCAGTCCCGTGAAGCCCTCGAAAGGCTCTATCAGCAGTCTCTTGATGCCGCCGCTCAAATCCTGCTCGATTCTTTGGAGATTGTAGTCGGCGTCGTAAGTTGTCACCTCTTGGGGCGTAAGCACTGCCAGACTTTGCAGCTGACTGGGTATGATCTGTACCGGCACATCAAAGGTCTGTTCTAGTTGGGTGCCCTTGGCTATCGTCGCCTGCACATAATAGATGCCGCCGAGATAATTGTAACGCAAGCGGGAAATGTCCCAATCTATTGCCAACTCTTCTTCAGCACCTGCGCTGAACAATACTGTCGCCGTATCATAGTCGCCGAAGTCTATCTTCTCATAGACACTGCCGACAATCAACGAATCAATGTTTTGGGCAATCATTTCGCGCAGATAAACGCGCACTGTTTTTGTTTGGCGTACATCGAAGTTCTCTACGCCATAAGCCGTATCAAATTCAGTCGTTCTGCCGATACGGAAGCTTATGTCATAAGCTTTCTCGAGGAAACCGTTTGCTTTGTAGTCAGCGAAGTTCAGCGGGTCGATTTTTACGTCGACGCCGAGTCCGCTTCTTACATCTGTATTTACGATAAGATTGATATACGGAGCAAGCTGTTGTTCAAGAGAGACATACGGGAATATAGCAAGCTCGTCGGGAAGTTGCGCCAGAGGTATGGTGCCAATCCTTATGATTTCGGGCAACAGAGAAATAGTAATTGTGTGATAAATATATCCGAAGATGCTGTTGCCTATCTTGGCGGTAGCTTGCGTCGAAGTGCTGAGGTTTGTGTATGGCTCAACATTTGTCCATACGACATCAAGCGGCAGTACCTCGCTGGCATTGTTCTTGACGAACTTGACTTTTGCGTAGGCAGGAAGCGGTATGTTGTCATAAGTCTTGTAGACAAGCTGATCGAAATCAACTTCGTTTGTCAGTTCGCCTGCTTGTTCTGAAGCAAAGAACTTGATGTCCTTTCTGAGCTGCTCCATATCGTCGATGTAGGTATAAACTATCCTCGGGCTGGTGTTGACAACGTTTATGTCGAATTTCTGCAAATTCTTCAGTCTGTTGCCGACGGTGACACCCTGCGGCAACGCAAAGCCTGCGCTGGCATAGAAGGTTTCGGAATACTCTCCCATCTCAAGTCTTGCATCAAGCAGCGCTCTGCCGCCTGCGGTGAAGTTGACGTACAGTTCTTGTATTTCGGTCATCTTGAAGGCATCATTGATATTCAATACGCCGTTCTGGAAGGTCCAAATGATTCCCAATGCCTCATCTTCCACAGTCTTATCGGCAAGCAACTTTACGCCTGCGGATGTGGCAAATTGCGAAGCAAGCGAGCTTATGGTTCTGTTATGGATGTGCGCTTGCGGAACATTGACTATGATTTCTTGGCGCCAGATGGCATTGGTTTCGTAGCCTTTGTTGCGGACAGTAAGTATTATGCTGTTCTCTCCGCTGCCATTGTAGCTGATACCGCCCTCGTTGGAATATCTCCATGCCGGAATGCCTTCATTGAGTTCAAACTCCCAATAATTTATGAAGCCTGCCTGCCTTGATTTGTTCCAAAGCCTTATGCCTCCCGACAGTAACAATCCAATATTGTCGTAGCCGTATTCGTCTTTGTAGTCGTCAAACTGCGCAAGATAGTCATCGATTGTCGTATCATCATACGGGTCTATCGTGACACTGTTGTCGGCTATGGCTATTCCCAAAATATCCAACTGTTGTATGGTTATTCTGACGTTTCTTATGATTTGGTTGCCGAATATCGGATCGGACAACGCGGCGTCGGTATAGAATACCTTGCCTCTGAAGTTGTTGACAAGTTGCGCTTCGTCTATGTCAAGCCACTCTATCGGTACATTGTTTTGGGTGATACCGGAGAAGTTTATGACGGGACGGTTGGGAAGAACTATCGTCTCGTTGGGGGCGAACGACAAGTTGGTGGCAATGTTTGTCGCCACTCTTGCCGGCACATTCAGCGTAACTTCAAGCACCTCGTTATCGGTGGTATAATCGCTGTAATATTTGTCCCAAGACTTAATGGTCAACTGTCTGTTGTTCTCACCGACATTTGCGGCGGCGGTACGCTGATAAAGCCTATCCATTTCTGCCTTGTTTTCGGTAGAGTTGTCATAGTAGTCGTCCCATGCTGCAGCTTTCAGGTTTTCGTTGTCGGGGTCTTGCCTCTCGATGCTGTCGAGAATGCCGTTCATTATGTCTTTCTGATGTGTGTTTGCTGTCTCTCTGATCATGATATCCCACGCAACGGCTTTCAGCGAAAGTATCGGCGCGCCGGGGTTGTTGTCAAACACTCTCTTTCTCATGGCATCCAATTCTTTGCGGTACGAGTAGGCATAAAGAGTGTTCCAGGACTCAACCTTGGCGTCGCTTATGCTCATGGTCGTATAACCCATCTGCTGCTTCATCAATCTGACATCCAAAGTCGATTGAGTTCTGGCATCCTGCTTGCCATACCATACTGCCCACGCTTCTATCTTCGCCTGTCTTACGGTCAGGTTGTTCTGTATGCGAAGTTGTTCGACAAGCGTATTCATCGCCGAACGGTCTATTCTCATACTATCCGAGTATAAGCCGTCCCAAGCGTTGACAATGCAAGTACCTTCATTGTATAAGGCGTTCATATTCGACAAGCGAATATCTGTCAGTTGCTCCGCCAATTTGAACTTGGCAATCTCTCCGCCGACAAGCGCCTTTGCTTTGTAGATGCCGCCGTTGTAGGACATCAGCGGTATCATCCAGCTCAGCGTAGCTCCTTCAATAAGTGTAAAGCTTTGGATAATGCCTTCGTATTCCAGCGTAATGTTGCGTTGGGTATATTTTTCTGTGCCCGGAGCAAAGACCGACATAGTTCCGCCGGTGCCGTCACCGTAGTTTATGTTGAAGGTATCGGGCAGACCCAGTCTTTGAAGGATGGTCTTCTGCGCTCCGCCGGAGTAAATGTCATAAGGCACTACTTCTCTTGCGGTGTTCAGATCGCTGCCGATAATTTCTTTGGAGCGAATCTCGACGAGTATCTTGACGGTTTGAATGAAGCCAATCTTGTCAACCAGTTTGTAGGTTACGGAATATATCCTGCGGCTCAAATCCGAAGAGTCGTAAGAACTCAGCCTGCCGTCGGCTCCATTGAGGTCAACAAAGCTGCCCGACATGACTCTCCAATCGTTGATGGGCAAGCCCTCGGAAGTGCTGACGTTCATGTGGGTTATGTTCTTCATCACGGTATAGGGGTCTTTGCAGTCAAACGGACTGAATTGTACTACGCCGTCATAGCCGTTGTGGGCGGCATTGCCCGCATCTGCGGCTTCTATGCCGTTCATGGACAGCTCAAGTCCACTATTTACTGTTTCCTCGCCTAATGCGTGGGCTGATGCCGTAACGGTAGTTATGCTTCTGTCAATAATGTTGAGCGACACCTTGACTCTTGCTGCCTGCACCGGCGCGCCGGTGTAGGAATAAGTCAGCCATACATATGGCGTCTCATCTGTGTCGTACATCAGTGACGGATAAGTCTTTATGCCGTCTACTATCTTTTTGTCAAAAGACCAACTCAACTCATTGAAGAAATAAGTCTTTTGTTTGTCGCCTTGCTGATATTCATACTTAAACATTTTGGGCAAGGTCGCCAAATATTCGTGTTCGTTAAAGGTGTCTGGGTCGATGTCTTCCATATCCAGGAATTGAATGTTGTCGGCGCCGGGGATTATGTTGAAGGGCTCGACAACAACTTTTACGTTGCTGTAAGTCAAATTCAGCGCATATCCGGGCAATATCACTGCGTCTTGTAAGCTTATGCCTGCCGGATCGATCTTCACGGCGCTAATATCCCAAAGCATGGCTATGCCCTGCGATCCACGGGAATGTCCGTCTACAAAGCTTGCCATATTTCTGTCGGGCAGAGCGTCAAATATTGTGAAGGTCGGATCATAGTTGCGTCTCGAACCGGAGACTGCGCCCGATGAACCCACCCAAGAGCCGCCGAACATTGTGAAGTCTGTAAGGTCGTACGGATCGTGGAAGGTGATCTGGGACGGCGGAACCATTACGGTATGAGTAAACTCATTTGTTCCTGTGTCATGCTCAACTTTGACGAATTCCGAACCCATTGTGCTGAGGACTCTGAAGTTCAATCCGGTGTTGTTTATGTCGATTTCTTGATAGGTGTCCTCTTTCGGGTTGGTTTCGTCGTCATAAACGTAGGTTTGGTTATAAACATATTCTTTGCCGTCTCCATCGATGGCATAATCCACGATGACCAAGTAAGAATTGACGTTGTTTCGACGTGTCCATTCGTTCATAGCCGTCTGCGCCGCAGTTTGAGGAACTCCGGCAATGATTGTTTTTCGCTCCTTCATTTCTCGGCTTCTGATATCATAGTTTACGCCTGCAGGATTCAAGTTGCCATTGCCAAAGTCTGCTACTCTGCCGGTATACTCCCAATAGCCGTCTATCCAGTCGCCTTGCTTCGTGCGATCGTCCTCTTCCATATAATTGCTATCTTCGGGAAGCTTGACGGTTTCGTTGCGGAATGAAGCGCTGTTCAGGAACAGTGTGATTCTGTCTGCTAATACATCCGCAGTGGCGTCCAGCGTGATTTTTGCGTATACGGACAAGTCAAAATACTTGACGTCACGCCGCAAGTTTTTGCCGCCATCGACGCGCTTGCCTTCGGTAAGCACGCCGTTTTTGTAATAGGTATTCAGCGGACTGCCGTTCAAATCCATTGTGTCATACATATTGTATGCCAAATTGAATGGCACTGCGTGCGCAAGCAGGTTCGAGGCATCTTGCAATATGTCGTGCAATTGGTTGAATACAAGCACAATAAGCTGCTTCAATCCATTGAGTAGCAAGCTGATAAGGCCGCCAACATAAGGTATATAGCTCGACACCGCAGCAAAGGGTCCGATAATCGCGTCGCCGACAAGTCCCGGATTGTTTATGCCGACTGCAATAAGGTCGATTAAGCCTATTCTTTCGCCTCCCAGTGAGAAACTGGCGTTTCTAAGGTAAGATTGCAGCACAGTTGCAATGGCAAAGTGAATGAAGCCGCCAGGCAACTTGGCTAGCGCGCTGTTCAACGCTTGATAGAAGGCGCCCTTGCTTGCATACATCGGATCATAAATATTGGAGTCGTCCTCGTTGAAGGTGCCAAGGAAAACATTGTATTTGTCCTCGTCAACAGGGTTGCCGTCGCTATCCTCTTCGCGGTTAAATGAACCTGTTGAGGTATCGATAGGAAGAATTCTCTTGGTTTTGCTTATGTTGCTCATGTTGATCATATTGAACAACAATCCCTGCACCGTCATGAGCAAGTCATTCAGCATGGCTGAATCGGGCCAAATCTCAATATAGGTATAGTCATTGTAGAGATCGCCGCCGCCGCCTTCATAAATAAGGTTGCCCATATCTGCATCATAGTCGCTGTACGGCTCGCCGTCATCGTTCCATGCTTCGTTGTCGACATTGTCGGCATTGTTGTGTTCGTCTCCGTCCTTGACGTCTGCGCCCAATCTGATGCGTATCTTTTGGAGCAACGAGGGCAGAATAGCCTCTTCGGTGTCGGGTTGAAGGAATTTCACAACCGGCTCATTGTCGTACCAGTGGAAAGGACGCTTCGAGAGTTCTATGGTGCCGATATCTTTGACATAGTTCGCCGACGCCGCTTGTTCCTCTGTTATTGTGAAAGTGAAATTTCTGTTGTTGTAAACAGGGGAGCGCACTTTTATGGTATAGGTGCCGGTGGTAAGCAAAGGCAACGATTTTTCAAGGTCTGTGGTGTCGCCATAGCTTTCCAATCTGAAAGAGCCGTCATAGCCTATTTTTCCTGCAGCAAAGTTTATGGGCTGTATGTCATAATAAGCCTTTGTGCCAAGAGTAGGACTGCCGTCTATCTTTATCCAAATCTCAATATTAGGTAAGTCGTCTTCGGTGGTTTCTTCAACAATGGGCATGCCGTTGCCGTCCACAAGGCTACCGATAATTGTCAAATAAACAATTTCGCCGGTGGGTTCCAGTTCAAAGTTGCGGGTATATGTCTGGACAGAATCCGGATTAGTATAGATGCTGTCTAACGTCAAAGCACCTTCTTCGTATCCGCCCGCCAAAGCTTTTATGGTGTGGGTCGCCGAGGTATTTCCTGCCGCGCCCAAATCGTATACCTTGAACGTAAGGCTATAATTGCCGTTTGCATCTGCGGTGACGCCTTCGCTGTTGTTGTAGTTTACGTAAGTGTAAGGCAACTTCTTTCCGACTTTGTTTTTTACGACACCCGAGACGGTAACTGTGGCATATTCGACAGTCGATACCATGAAATCAAGCCTTTGCGCCGAGGAAACTTCTTTCGGCGAAACAATGATTTCTTTCTTGACATGAGTGCCATAACTTATCTTTGGATGTTCAGCCTTGATTTCATATCCCATCTCGACATCATAATAAAACGTTCCGCGTAATACATAACGCTTGCCGGCATAGGTATAGAATCCCTCTTCATCCGGCGACATCGTATTGAGCACTTCAATTATGGCCTTGTCATTGCCGTCATCGCCGTCATCGTCGTTTTCTTCATCCAACGCTTCGGGACAAGGTATATTCAGGAAGAAATACCAGCCTTCTTTGTTGGTGTAAGCTGTAAGGATATTCTCGTTGGTTTCGTCCGGGGTGCCTATCGTGATTTTCATGCCCTCGACACCTTCGTTATCTTCTCCCGGAGCAGTTACACGGCCATAAAGTCTGCCTGTGTTGCCGGCGGGTATAATGATTTGTCCGGTCTCTTCATCGATGATATCTTCCTCTTCAGGAGGATCGATCAGCGTTCTGGGATACAGTGCAATCGGCAGAAGTATGCCCTTGTTTTCAAAACTGTTGGCGCCGGTCAAACCTGAAAGCAAAGAGTTGCCCCACTTCGCCAAAGGAATGGAGATGTTGACAACGGGTATCTTTATGTTAAATTGAGAGCCGAGTTGTAACAATATTCTGTGCTTTTCAAGATAAACATTCGTCGAACCGGTGTTCCAGGTCAGCGTTTGGATGGCTATTTCGATGGCGTTGCCTACGGTCTTGGTGAGCCGCAGTTTGCCTCGTTTGTAGCGGTTGCGATAGAATATCGGTTCTTTGGTTTCGGTATCAACGCCGGAAACGATGTCACCGATGGCGTCACCGAAGTTGCCTGCTTTTGCAAGCGTGGCAAGCGCTTTCAGCACATTCAAAGTGGCAAGCATAGCTTGCTGTGAATCCGTCAGCACGCCGTTATAGCCCGCATCATCGTCGGGATAATACACCGGTCCAGTCGGGGTGTTTGCGTAAGGCTCATCGCCGCCCTTCGAACCCATTTGTCCCGGGGGATAAATCGTATATAAATCCTTTCTTTCCCAATAATCAGTTCTCTTGTCAAGGAAAACCTCAAGATTATAGAGCTTTATGCCGTCCAATACGCTGTCAAGCAACGCAATGGTTTCTATGTTGAAACCGTTTTGGCTGTTGAACATCAGACCGCTGAGTCCGCCGTATTTTGTCAGCTGGAATGCCGACGGCACTTTTACGGTGTTGGGGTTGAAGGAAATGGTCAGACCGCCTCTGGGCACCGTAAGGTTGACGCTGTTGCCCAGATTGTCTACTTTCAAGTTCATCGAAAGGTTGTTTATGCCTTCCGCTACATTCATCGACATTCTTATGTCGGCAAAGTCCGGCAACATCATTCCAAGTAATGAGTTAAGCACGGCGGTATTAGGATTCAATATAAGCTCTTGATTGCTGAGCAACAGAGCAAGCGTCGGCACTTCCTTTGTTACTTCGATTGTCTGCGCCGCTTCTTCTATCCATTTTGCGTAGAGAGTAGTGGCTTTTATGATTGCCAACGGGAAAGTCTCTTTCAGCGTACTGAAATCGGGGGTGATATACCAGCCTTTGAATACATAATCATCTCTCACCGGAACAGGTTCGGAATCCAAAATAGAAACAGTAACGCTGTCCATATGTTCTCCGCCGTTTGTGTTGAAGGTGACGGGGAACTTCGGCTGGGTGTCCTCTGCCCACTTCGCATAGAGCGTTGTGGCATATCTCACCGTGAACGGGAAAGCAGCTTTCAAACCGTAGAAGTTTTCGCTTTCGTACCAACCTTCAAAGACATAGCCTTCTCTCGTTGTTTCGGGAGATGACGCTATTTTTGTGGCGGTAAGACTTTCGACAGCCTTGCCCTCGTTTGTTACGAAGGTCACCAAATAACCCTCTTCGTCCTCAATGAACTCTTCTTCTCCGCTGCCCGTCAAAAGGCTGTTCATCAATTCGATGACATTTATGCCCTCTTCGGGGGTAACAAGCGGCTCCGAGAACAGACCGGACAACAGTCCGAGTATGTCTATGCCTGTAAGCGAAACTTTGAAAAGTCCAAGCTTCGATAAGTCGGCATAAATCTTGTTGGTAGCGCCAATGAAATACAGCGACAGCAAGGGATTCTCGTTGTAGCGTATTACGAAGGCGACATTTGTTTTTGTGGGGTCTGCAAAGCTGATGACTGCGCCTAAGGTTATGCCGAAGGTCATCACGGAGTCTTGCATATCAAAGACCACTCCGCCCTCTTCCATTCCTACCAGCCCTTCAATGAGTCTTTCGAGGGCAATGATGGCATCGGATTTCGGGAAACCGGGTTTCTCCGAACGAGTTTTTATGCGTAGTTCCGCTTCGAGATTCAACGCAACAGTATCGATAACATTTATGTCTTCATATTCGTTGTCACGCGCTTCCTGAGCAGGATCTATGATGTCCATCTCTTCATAAATGAAGTCGACGTCGCGCATCATGGATTGGCTCTTCTCAAAGCTGTAATTTATTTTGAAGGATTTGTATTCGTCAAGCACCAGCATAATGCCTGCCAAATCGTCCTTTTCGGAATATCCTATCTTCAACGAATCGAATACCGGTATATCCAAAATTATATCAGGCACACCGCCTTTGGTGACATTGTTGAGGTTCTCTAAAAGTGCTGTCAGCAATCCGCCCGTAATGGCAAGGCTGACTTCTTTTGAGTGTCCGACAAACAACAGCATGTTTGCGCCGAAAGGCATATCTTTTATATCCGGATACAGTCTTGCCAGAGCTTCCGCCTGCGCAAGGCTGTTGCCTTCGTCACCGTTCATCGGGGCAGACTTCGGCTCTTCGTCAACGGCAAACATGCCATTGAGCATATCCTTGACTATTGCGCCGAGGTTCAGCGCCGTTGTCTTAATCGCGGGCAATGCTATACCGTTCAAATCGACATAAATATCGCCTTGGATATCCGAACCGACATAAGCTATCATCATCTTGCGTTGTCCGTCTTGTAATATCTCGAGTTGCAGTCTGAGGTCGCTCAAGTTGGCGAAGGAAACGAATGTGGACAGTTTGAAGTCAAACTTTATGTTGAGTTCTTCCGCCGCTTGCAGCTGCAACTGCATTCCCAATAAAGGCATCGTAAGTTCCGACAGGTCGAACAGCGCGCATAGATCGTCATTTACTTTCAGCGAGCTATTGATTTCCGTTGCCCAGGCATAGCTGTTCAGCGTTTCGAAATCCGAGAAGTCGACTGCTGCGAAGAAATTCTCGTTCGGACCAAGTCTGGCATTTACTTTGCTGATGCCCATCGAAAG
Organism: uncultured Christensenella sp.; assembly: GCA_964368435.1. Classification (GTDB taxonomy): domain Bacteria; phylum Bacillota; class Clostridia; order Christensenellales; family DTU072; genus DTU072. The sequence continues at coordinate 27,165 of CAYJBS010000002.1, forward strand.
GTTAAGTTTCGAGGGTACAACCGTGTTGCCTTCTTCGTCTCTTATGCCTGCGTCAATAGGTATGGTCAACTTCAGCGTGTTGTCCAGATTATTGAGTTCAAGTTTTATGTCGCCTACCTCATCAAAAGGCAGGTTGAACAAGTCGGTAATAATGCTTGCAATAGCCGAAGGCATCGCAACAAGAGCAAAGGTGCCCTTGCCTATAGATAAACTCTCGAACAGATTGCCGATTTTTATGCCCAGCACTTCCGGACCTGCTTGTTCTTCGTCGGCTTCGTCAGCGTTTTGGATGGCAGAAGGCATGCCCGTTTCGGTTGCTATTTCGTCGGTCTTAATGAGGAAATTCTTCAAGAGTTCTGCATCTATGCCCGAGAAGATAGCTGCCGCCTCGACATCAATCTTGATTTTCGGGATACCTAAAAGCGAAGATTCGATATACAATCTCGGGTCTAGCTCGCCGCGGGTGATATAACCGCCTTCGAAATAAACTTTCAAGATTACTTCGCCGTCTTCATTTACCATTTCGCCGATTACGTCAAGCGCGCCTATGCCGCCCTGCAAGTCTATATCGACCTGAAGGTTCAGCGTAATAAGCCCTTGCACTGCTTCAAGTATTCTGATTTGGAAAATAGTCGGCAGTTCTTGCACGCTGAACAGCGTGCTCCAGTCAAGAATATGTTTGATGAAATCAGCTTCAAGAGTCAGCGACACGCCTATCGTGAATCTGGTCATTACTTCATTTATGACGAAGCATTGCGCAAACAAATCGGCGTATTCTTCGGTGGTATATTTGTTGTAGAAGTTGTTGTAGGTGGCGTCATCTATTGCTATGACGGTGTCGTGGAGCATGGAGAATTCAAGCATATAGCCGACAGTCTCGCTGCCCTCTTCTCTCTTCTTCTCCAGCACAAGCCCTACATTGAAGTCGTCGTCATAGTTTACTCCCAGTTTGCCTCCCGTAAAGATCTTGTCGACAATGGTGAGCAGTTCGTCGCTTATGTCCGGACCAAGGAAAAGTTTCATGACTTCGGTCATGAGTTCAGAGGTCAACACAAGTCCTGCCTCTTGAGAATTTATTCTGATGAGCGCTTGCAACAAGCTTGATGCCATCACTTCGTCGGCATTGTTGGCGGAATAAAGAGCCTCGAAGGGATTTTGTACGCTTTCGCCTATAGATTCTTTGTACTCTCTATAGCCGGGTATCGAATCATACACTGCATTGGACAGCGGATTCAGCGTCACTTCCTCGTCGCTCATTCCCATCATATTGAGTAGCAGTCTTGAAATATACATCTCGGGCATATGCAGGTTCAGCGCGCTGTCAAAAATCTCGCCTTGCAGATATATGTCACTGCCGATCAACCATGCATCGATTATGACTTGCTGGAATTCCTCTGAGGAACCCTCGTTCTCATAGTCGAGGATATAATATTTCAGCATAATTTCGGCTCTTATGGCATCGTCTATGTCAGTCAAATCTTCTGAAAGCAATTTCGAGAAATCAATGCCTACAAGCCCCGTCAATTCGACATACAGGGAATGCTCTTCCAAGAACCTGACTGCGCTCTCAATACCGCCGATTGCGGGGAACAGCGCAAGAATATCGTTTATGCCCAATACGCCTTCTTCCAAAGCTATTTCCAAGCTGGCATTGAGTTCGAAATACACCTTAAGTTCGTCATAAGGCTTATATTCTTCTTTCTGCGCCTTTGACAACAGTTCGGGAATGGTGGATGCCCAGTCACCTGTTATGGGATCGATATATTTTGTTTCGTTGGCAAGTTTCAAATCGATTTCTTCGCCAAGCAAAGCAAGTCCAAGCGAAATGTTTGCAAGATGGTTGTTCTTTGTGGCAGCTTCGGCATATAGCGTGTCAAAAGTAGCCACGATGTTCTCGAGACTGCTGAGTCTTGTAAGCATCTCTTGAACGGCGCTAGAAGATCTGTGCGTAGCAAGATTGCGCCATGCGTCTACTTTTCTTAAGTAAGCATATTGATATACATTTCCGGCAAGCGCGGCATACTCGGCGTTCATTTCCTGAACTTCCGCGGTATAGCTAAGCGTTTGATAAAGCTGCAACATATAATCCCAAGCCTGAGCCTGAAGGATGCCGTCCATCAAATTTACTCTGTCTATTGTAATGGAATAAATTCTCCACCAATCCCATGCCGAGGCTTTTGCTTCGCTGGCCGTGCCCAGTTGCTCGGCTTGCAGCGCATCCATTTCGTCCAGCGTCACATTGATGTCTTGAATCTCGACATTAATGTTGTTTATGGTGGCTAAGAGGGTATTCCTTTGGCGCAACAGCTGTGCAAGAAGTGTTTGATCTGTTGTGCCGCTTATTTGGTTGTTGAGATTTTGAAGGTCAAGGTATAGACCTGTTGCAGGAGCCTGTGTGCCAAGCTGCGTTGCAAGCGCGGCTATTCTCTGTTGTTCGTAGGTCCTCAAAGCGTCCCACGCATTTGCGCGGACGATGATATCACTGTTGGCTAGCTGAGCCTCGATGAATTGAAGGTCTGTTTCTTCAAAGGTGGCGGCATGATCGGTCATTATTCTCAACCAGCCCAACGCCTTCTTGTCTTTCTCGGTAAAGAGATTTCCTTTGATTTCCCTTTCGAGAATGTTCTGCATCATAGTATTGATGACAACATGCGCGGGATTCAGCGCATTCAGCGTTTCGGCATATTGTCTCCAAGCCTCTGTTTTCTGTCTTGCTGCATTCCAAGCAGGGAAGCTTGCGCCGACTGCCAGCAGAATTGATTCCATCGAAATCTTCTCGGACTCGCTCAACGAAGTCTTCTTATAGAGTATGTCCCACGCTTCGCTGTACTTCGCTTCATTGCCCAATGCTTCAAAAACACTGTCAAGAGTCTGGACTTGTAAAGAATTGCCCAGTTCCCTCATTCTGTTCCACGCCAACATTCTGGCGGTGACCTCGTCATCATATAGCAACGCTTCCATGAGTGTCGCTGTGGCGGTTTGGCGAGCGGCAACTAATTTGTCCCAAGCCAATGCCAATTTCTTTGTGTGAGTATATAGCGGATGTCTTTCGTTGACCCAATCCAACATCTCGTCCATCTCTGCGATCTCGTCGGGAGATGCCAAGCTCTGCTGATATATGAATCTCCAAGCCTCTGCTTTCTCGTATTCTCTCAATCTGAGAAGATCTGCGGTGTTCAAATCGTTCTTCCACTCTTCCCAAGCCTCTTGTTTGTTGCCGTCGGCTCTCTCAAGCAGCATATTGAGATAAATAAGGTCTCCGCTGTCATATTCGGAGGATTCCAGATTTATGTCAATCTTCAGTTCGACATGCTTGTCTACTCCGACCTCTACATTGGGTTCTATTATGCCGCCGATATATTGGTCGACATCTATGCCCAGCATCTTGAGCACTGATTTTATCATGCCCGAAACCAACCTGATAGTCAGTCCTTTTTGTTCGTCAAGGGCAATCTTCACCATCGCCATTGTTCTTTCCATCTGTTGATCAAGCGTCAACTCGGTAGGATCGGCATTAAACAGCGATTGATAATGCATAAGATTGCTGTAATAATCGGCATTCTCGGTATCGTTCGAATCATCTTCAGCGAGGGTACCGCCGCCCAGCACGGTAAAGATATCCATGACGCCACGCACTTCTATCTTTTCCAGTCCGATATTGCTGGCATCGATGAATAAGTCGCCTTTTATGTAGGTCAGCAACATTTCGAAACTTCTGTTGGCGGTATAGATATCCACCATAACTTGCAAATCTTCAAGTATGTTGAGCATACCTACGGTGACCTTGACATCAAAGTACAATGTGTCGCCCATGTCCTCTTCAAGCGCCAATATAGGAGCCAGCGCTCTCGAGAAGGGATTTATGTCGCCGATAAGCAATTCGAGCAATTTTGTAAAATCATAAATACCGCTTTCGTCTGCAAGCGTCAACTTGAATTGCGTACTCAACGAAAGACTGTTTATGTTTTGGAGCAAATGATAATTTATTTTTTGCGGGCTGATAAGAGTCACTGTATCCCATTTTTCGAAATTCAGCCTGATGCCGTTTATGGAAATACCCAGCGCCAGAATTTTGTCCATTTCGGTTTCGCTTATATATCTGTCACCCATGGCGATCTCGACACCGATAGTCATACTCTTGTTTTCGGGTATGGCGTATATCTTGGCGTGAAGTTCGTTGAATATTTCGAAGTTGTTTAGGTTAAACATCGAAAGCAGCGCTTCGATAGAGGTTCTCTTGGCAAGTACGAAAAGTCCCTGCTCTCTCAACAAAGCTTCAATGGTCAGCTTGTTGGCAAATGCGCCGCTGGCGTGGAAGAGGTTTTGTTCGGCGGATACCGCTGCTTGCGGCGCTGCCGTCGCTGCCTCTCCGAAGAGCATATCGGTGACATTCTCGATATAGATTCTGTCGCCGCCGATGTCTCTTATGTCTATAAACAAGTTGCCATCGTTGACGTTTATGCGGGCAAATCTCTTGCCTGTCTTCCAGTTGCTGATGGTCACTTGCAATTCGATATCTTTGAAGCTCATCAAGTTTATGTTGGCTTTTACGTCGATCTCGAAAACCATATTCTGATCGTTCCAAACAGTCAGAATAATCGATTGAATAACCTCGCTCAAGCCTTGATTGTCAAGCAAACTCTTCAGCGGCTCTTTTATGAACTGCCTCTCGGTTACCATGCCGGCTTCCAATTCGATAAGAATTTTTGTGCTGACACCTATTATAGGCACTGTATTTCTGATTTCTATGAAGGTCTCTGACGGTGGCGCAAACTCATGGCTGGCGCCGTCGACATCTATTTCGAAATCGTCTCTTAGTTTCAAGTGCAGTCTTATGCCGTCGCCGGTGGGAATATAGTTCTCATCGACTGCATTAAAGGATATTTCGATGTTCAATAAACCGTCTTTGAAGACGCCGACATCGATGTTCAGTTCGCCCACCGAATCCATTGCGCCGGTCAAATCAATGCCCAGCAAATTGAGAATGGCAAGCACAGCCGCGCTACCTACATGCGCCGCAAGTCCTGTTTGGTCAAGCGTCACATCTATCGGCGCTCTGCTGCCTGACGCGTTCAGCGCATAATTGCTATAAGCGTTGAAGAGCCCTGCATCAAGCTGTTTGTTGGCTGATGATGAAGGAGTTACGGTTGTGCCCAGTGCGGAGAATATCGATTGGAAATAATCCATTGCGTCTACGATATGCGCGCGCTGAATATTGAAGGCTTCCATATCGAGAAATATGTCGCCGTTTATATACAATATACTAAACACATATTCGTCTGACCTTGTGAGCACCTCATTGCCCAATTCGTCTGTTACGTATTTCATCGTGTACAGCGAGAGGTTGAGGTCGGACTTCATAATATCGGTTATGTTGATGCTGCCTTCCAGCTCCAAGCGGAAATAGCTGCCTATCTGCTCAAGCACCTTCAATACAGGCACTATGCTCATTCCAAGGTCAAGATAAAAATCTTGCGTACCGATAAAGGTCTCGATTAAATTCGAGAAGTCATATTGTGACAATTCGTCGGCCTCCCAGCCGAAATCCACTGCAAGCTTGACATAGATTGACGCAATATTCTCATCGATAGTTTTGTAGTCTTCTTTTATGAAGTTTTCGGGCAAACTGATGTTGAGTTCGCTGAAGCCCGGTTTGATACTGTTTATGGACAGGTCAAGTCCAAAATTCGCGACATCAAGTTCCACACCGAGAATCCTGTCGCCGTTAAGCAATGATGCTTCGATTTTGGCGTTCTGTCGGGCGGCAGCCATGATAATGTTGTGCATTTCAGAATATGCGTTGACATAGATTTCCGCAAGGCGAAGTTGTTCGTCCCGCGCGACTTTTATTCTTGTCCATGCGCCGCCTTCGTCAGGACGCAAAATATAAGATACCAATTCGCCGTTTTCGGTAATGCTGTTTAGTACAGCGGCGTCTATTTCTTCATTATAGAAAGTCCAGCCCGAAGCGGCTCTTCTCGGAGCAGTGTTCAAGAGCAACACGCCGTCGATGAATTGTGACATCCTTTCGCGACCGGTTTCGTCGGCTCTCAAATAAAGTATTTCCCAAGCCCAAATTCTGTAATAGGCTGTCCAAATTTCGGGCATTCCATACAGAGTTTTGCGGAGTATCGCCTCGTTGTAGATGAGGTTCAGATTGTTGATATCTGTTTGTTTCTCTACATAGAGTTGTGTCCACGCTTCTTCTCTTATGCCGGCATCGGTGAGTCCGGAATTTGTGGCTTTTATGGAATTATAGAGGGTGTCAAGTTTTGTTTTGGTCGTAGGACTGCCGGTATACATTTCGTAATAACCCGTCCAGCTTCTCGATCTTATGACCGACAGCGATTCCAAAGGATATCTCTGCTGCATCTCTTCGAAGAGTTTGTCCATTTCTGTCTTGGAATTCAAAGCGTTGTTGTACCATCTTTCCCAGGCTACCGACTTGAATTGCATATTCAAGACAACGTCAAGTTCTTGCAGACTTCTGTTCTCTATTTCGTTCTTGGAAAGTTTTGCGGTATATGTTGCGATGTCGTTTTGGAGGTCATTGTAGATATCGTTCCAAACCATAACTTTGGCGCGTTCGTCGGAAATCGAAATGTCCGCCGATCTTATTGCGGCAACCCTGCGGTCAAGCGCCGTTCTTTGTGCGCCGGAGCTTTGTTGCCACAACTCGTCATATGCCCACAGCTCTGTGTTATCGGCATTCAGCTCCCCGGCTTCTTCGAGATATCTGTCCATTCTGGAAAGGTCGAATCTGGCAAGTCCCAGCGCCGTATCTCTTTCTTTTTCCATGTTCAGTTGAACCATGTCGCTCCACGCGCGGTTCATAAGACTTGTTTCGTCATTGAATATCGATTCAAGCAACAATGTAATAACGCCGGTCGCCGCCGTCATAACAAAGCCTTCGTCCTGACCAAGCAGAGCCATTATATATTCCTTGGCTCCCGTATCGGGCGCGTTTTGGAGAGAAGAGTTCATTGCCTGCGAACGCAGCGCTGCAAGTGCGGTCAATTCGGTGAGGCTGACGTTGTTGGCTTGACTGATTTCCGCACTGCTCGAGAACAGCTTGCTGATGATGTTTATGGCATTGGGTATTCTTATTTTGCCTGCATTTATGGCGCTGGCATCGATATATGCGGTGGTAATGGTCTCTCCGAACAAATCGAGTTCTTGGAGAAGATAAATGCCGAACAGCACTTTTCCTTTGCTGTTGGTCGCTTCAAGCAGAATCTGCAAGCCCGAAAGGTCGCCGTTGAGCAACTTCCAGATATTTACGACGGCTTCCAGTTCGAACGTAATGGTCTCTTCGAGATCCGACAGCGTTCTTATGATGACATCAAATCCCAGCGAATCGTTGCTCAAAAGGTCCGCCAACAAATCGCCTAAATAAATGCTGTCAGTGCCCGTCGCCGTACCTGCCGCAAGATTCATCTGTCCTTCCAAAGCTATTTTGAAAGTACTCCATTCGTCGTCTATTTCGAAATATTTTGCTTCGTTTATTGTCATAGGCAACGGATTGGTAATATCAATAGACGGTATATCTATGGAGAAATTGAAGCCGAGAATCTTTTCGAATTCAAGGTTTAGGTTGAGTAGTTTGTTGTCTCCGAACAGTCCCAATTCTGCCGACGGATGGTATCCTCCTTCTGCGAGGAATGCCTCCAAATCAAAGCCCAACGAGGCTATTACACCATAAATGGCTCCGGCTGTAAGCTCGAAGATGATGGGCGAAGTAGCTATTGTTTCGTCGCTGGCGATGCTGAGCAGAATTCTCGAAGCAAGCAGCGCTGTGCTGTTGTCGGCGGCGCTCAACGGTGAAGAAAGTTCTTTGCCACTGTTCTGCGGCAAGATGCTTTCAGGGGAACCGGTAAAGCCGGCAATAATATTTTTGACGTCTCTTATTACGATAGGCTCGATTCCCAACACTCTGAGGTCGAGATAGGCGTCTGCAATGCCGTCGTCGTCTATTACTATATATAAGGATAGAATATCGCCGAGAATGAAATCGCCCGCTTCTCCATATGCCGTTTCCCAGGAAAGGGCTTTGAGTCTGGCGTCGTCGGGCAGATAATTGTATTCCAAACGCAATCTGTTGAATACTTCTTCTATTCTTTCTCTTTCTGTCAAATTGTTGCTGGTTGTGATGAAGCTATAGTATGCGTCCCAAGCGTCAGCTGCAAGCGCACCGCTGCCAAGTGAAGCGTATGTGTTTTCCATTCTCGAGCGGTTCAGTACATTGACTTCACTGTGATAGCTGTCATAAGCTTCTTTGGAAGTCAAATTGAAATACAATTCGAGGTTTCGCAAATCCGCGATGGAAAGCAAGTCAATATTTGCCGACAGGTCGAAATATACTTCCAGTCCGTATATGTTCTCGATGATGCTGAAAATAAGACCGATATCGGGATTTCTTTGCAGCCAGAAATTCGTAAACATATTGACCAAATAGTCGAACTGATAGCCTTCGTCGGGAGTTTCGAGCGAAAGGTCGAGTTTGCCGCTGAAACTTATGCTTATTCTTTCGAAATTGCTTATGTTGGCATACTGGCTTTCGTCGGGCACGGCTATCTTGTCGGTGAATCCGACGTCAAGACCGCCTAAACGCAAGCCCAAATTGACGTCATAATCGGTACGGTCGCCGCGTTCATAGATGAGATTGCCGTATTCGTCTCTTTGCTCAAGTATGTTGAAGAACACCTCTGCTTCGACGGCTATGGGATTAAGCGCCAACGTAACATTTGCGCCAAAATCCAATTCACTGAAATAAGGAGTGATGTCTACACCAAGGAACCCTATTACGTTCATTATGGCAGCCTTTGCAAGCGCCACTGTGAAACCGCCGTCGAAGAACATAAAGTCAAGGTAGGTTTTTATGTCTTCTACAGCATAAGACGGGGCGGAGTTTTGGGGTTGGGCTGCATCTTCGGGCAACAGCACCGTGAACAAATCCTGCCAATAGGTGATTATGTTTTCGATATTTTCGAGTTTTACTTTGCCTATGTCGAACAATTCTGTGTCAATATAGACATCTGCGCCGTTATAGACGGCTCTTATGACGAGTTTTTGTTCGCCGCTGCCGTCATCGCTTGTGATTTCTATGCTGAAGTTGCTCTTCAAGAGGTCTGCAAAGAATATGTAGCCCTCTATTTTGAAGTTCAGCGAGACATTGGATTGACCGTTGAAAACTATTTCGGTGTCTATGCCCATTCTGTCGAGGTTTAGTAATGATGCGCTTGAAATAAGTTTGTCCCAAGCTCTGGCAAACTTCTCATTGTCGGTGACGTTCTCTTCCTTTTCGGCGATCTCTTCGACAACCAAAGTCAATCTGGTATCCATCTCGACTCTCTGTTGAACTGTTAAGGAGCCGGTATACAATCTGTCCCACGCCTCACGCTTCAGCTCTTCGTCTTTCAGTTCCGTCTCATCTTTTACGATATCGATAAACTCTCTCAGTTCTTTCTTGTCAAAAGGTGAAACTGCCAAAAACTCTTGCAGCAGCGGAGTAAATGTAAACAGGTTTTTGCCTTCGCTGTTTATGGGATTATTGATGAAGAACAAACTTCCCTCAACCTTGACATATATGGCTTCGGGAATGCCGTTGGCGGTGCCTTCTGCATAGTCTATTTTTTGCGGAACTTCAATAACATGCCTGTCTTCTTCAAGCACTCCGAAAGAGAAGTTGCCGATATGCGCTTCAAGTAAAAAGACGTCTGCGCCTGTGCTGAGGTCTATACCGAAATTCTCTCCGAGCATAAGGGCAAGATAAGTTTCGCGGATAGTCACCGGCAAATTGAGTTCCAGCATCTGGAGCAGGTTGTTCATAACCTCAGAAGAGATGTTGATTGAAAGCTTGTCGTTGCCAAACCACATTTGGAGCAGTATTGCCGTCGGGTTGTTGTAGGAGGCATTCAGGATATAATCCTTTGATGCCTGAAGAATTTTGTTAAAGTCCGCAGCGTTGTCGGGGGCAAGATTGCTGATGTCGCCCTGTTGTTTGTAGAGCGCAAGCGCCAGCATGTCTATGTCATTGCGGTCAAAATGATTGTAGATCCTTGCTTTTGCTTCGTTCAAATAGGCTTCTTCGACGAGCTGTCGATTGGTGCTCAAGTATGACGCTACACGCGCGTTTATTTGTTCGTTGTTTTCGCCGGGATATTGTGCCCTGAATTCAGCTCTCCAGTGGTCTTGAAGCAAGCTGAGCGCATTCTTCCTTGCGACTTCAGGCATAATCTCTTTTGTTCTGAGATACAAGCTTTCCAGCAACTCGTCATAAAGGGCGTCGAGTACAACTTTTGTTTGGGGGCTTGCCGAAGCATAAAGACCTCTCCAAGTCTCGGCATCGACAGACACTTTTTCTTTGTAGATGTTCCAAGACGAATACTTGATTCTGTTGCTAGGATCGGATGTATCGAGCCGCGGATTGCCTGTTTTGGTATCAATAATGGTGCGTCCGTTCAGCTTGTTGACAATTTCGTTGAGTTGTAAACGTAGTCTGTCCCACGCTTGAGCTTGTTGTTTGTATTTGGGGAAAGTGGGATAAAGATTGGTGACATAATTAAGCGCTGCGTTTGCTATGGCAAACTCATCCGTCAAGTCGGAATATTCGTCATTCTTTTGGTTCAGCAGTTGCTGTGCCGCCAGTATTTCTTCGAAAGCGCCGTCTCCATCGCTGATGTAATCTTCAAGATCGCTTATTTCTTCAATCAATATATCTTTTGCTTGCGTACCCGCAGAATAATAATTTGTCCAGAAAATAGATTTCTTGCGGTCGGAATCCTTGCAGATGGCGTCCCAAGACATGGACTGCGCCTTGATGATGATGTTTGCCAGCTGTGTTCCTTCAGGCTCATAGTTTTGGTCTTCTTTCAAATCACGTTGGCGCTGAACAAGCTCGTCTTTGTACTTCTGGAACATATCGTTCAAATAGCTTTTTTCGGCAGTCTCCGAGGTGTCTGAATTCAGCTTGTTCCAGGCAATGGCTTTCGACTCGTCATCGCTCTGCATGATTGCTTGCACTATGTCGTCCATGGCGCGGCGCTGAAGTTCCATGCCGGCAAGGTATTTTTTGTCCCATTGCATCGCAAACAACTGGTGAAGCGTGCCTTCCACGTCGGTCAAAGCAATTTTCGGCAGTCCAAAGTGCGAAAGGTCGACATAAGCCTCGTTGTTGATGAGGTATACGGCAAGGAAAATCCCATAGGTCTTGCCATCAATATCAGAAGTGTGTCCGTTGGCGCCGACTTCGTTGTCTCTGTCATAAATGACTATGGCAAGTTCACTGTCTAAAATATTTAAGATACTTATATTACCTTTTATTGAGTATCCAATATTAATGCTGAGTTCACCCAAAGAGAATCTGACGGCAAGACTCTTGACAAGTTGCCCCATGAAACTCGACGGATCGCCGCCCGAATATAAGCGGTCGAACAGACCGTTCAGGAAATTGTTTTCGTAAACCTCGGTGCCATCGGGCTTAAGAGAAATATATCCCTCACTGGCGACAGAAATCTTTAGGCTTTCTGCCCAATATTTTATGTTTTTGTATTCTTCTACTTTGTGTCCTGTGACCAGCGTATTTCTGCCAATCTTTACGTATAAATCTCTGATGAAATTCAAATCGAGAGTTATCGCTTCTATTTGGGCATTTCCGGAATCGAGGATACCCATATGGATTTGAATATAATCACCCGTTGCTTTATAGAGCTGTAATTTTATGTGGGCATTGACTTCGGGCGCTGTCATATTGGTGCCGAGGAATTGAAGCAGTACCGTAAGCAGCTGCGCGCTGACCAATATTTTTATGGATTCAGTAGGTTCTTCTTCGTTGTCTCTTCCGATGATGATTTCGGAGATTATGGAACCTATGAGTCCCATCATATCCATAGGATCATCTGCCTCAAGCTCAATCTGATCGCCTGCGGCATTGTAATATTCCGCCATGGCGGCGTTGTTCGCTTCGCCCATACCCGAAAGTAGATTGCGGATGCCGACATTCTCCATTTTTAGTTTCGGCAACTCGGCAATGATGTTGAGCATCGGCAGTTTGCGTTTCAAAACGCCAAGCTGTGAAAGATCGAGATAGAGCGTGTCTTCGCTTCCGACATAATAAACAGTCAGGAAAGCTTCCCTTTTATGCAAGTCGTCTGCCGGCAAATAAACCATCAAAGCAAGCTCGATATTGCTGAAAGTAACGATATTCAGGTTGGCTTTTATGTCGTATTCGAGATCAAGACTGCCCGTCTCGTCTATGCCCAAATTGAGCATAACATTCTCTATGATGCCTCCGACTATGCCCGACAAATCGATGCCGTCGCCTGAGGGGAAGGTAGCGTTTGTGCCTACCGAAATCTCGCCTGAAATATTTATGTTGTAGACGGCAACGTCGTTTACGTCGGTATAATCGCCGTATTTTCCTTCGATCTCGGACAAATCAAATTCGGGGAAGGTGAAATAAGTGATACCTTTGACTTTTACGCCGTCGTAGTTTTCGCCGCCGAGATGCACGCCCAGAGCAATATCCTCGGTCACTTGTATGTCGAGAGCAATGCTGTCAAAAATATTTGCTAAATCAAGTTTCAGGGAAGCGCCTTCAAATCCAAAATCGGCGCCTTCGAGGAACAATCCCAGCACTTCGTTGAGTCCTGCTTTGTCGAAAGCAAGCGTCAGCTTCTTTGTGCCCGGCTCTGCCGTCAAGTTCTTAGTGAGGATGTCAAGGATTTTGGCAAAATCCAATCCGCCCTCCTCCTCATCGCCATCGGCGTTTTGGGGTTCGATCGGTTCGACATAAGCAGGATTGACGTAGGGCATAATGCTGCCTAAAATATCTTCAAACAGCACGCCTTGCAGGTCTATGCCGCCTATACTTATATTGGGGATTATGACATCTTTTTTGCCGTCGCTTCTTATTCCTTTGAGGGCAGACAAATCCAAATAAAGCACATTGTTTACGACGGCAGCGCCTATCGCAATGGCATTGGGGTCAGGCAATAAATAGCCTCTGATGAATTGTTCACCATTGAAGGTCATCAAAATTTCGGCTTTTGTGTTGCGGTTGTCGAACATATCGAGAGCCGCCTTGACATTTATGTCAAAACGATATTCGCTCTGTTCTTTGAACTTCAGAGGAATGTCGCCTACGGCGCCGAGGTCAACGAAGTCACCCAGCACCGTTCTCAACGTCAATTCCGAATTGGCTTCGTTTTTGATGAATAGAGCGGCGTTTAGTTCGACATTGCCCAAACTGCCTCTCGTATAAGTGGTGTCCTGACCGCCTGCGCCCAACGATAAGTTGGCGAAGGATATGGCAACGGTCTTTTCGTTTGAGGCTTTTATGGAAATAGGTGTTATGCGGATATCAAGGTCATACCCGTCTTCAATCTCGGGACAAGTGACACGCATGCCCATACCTGAGAATACATAGTCGTCTTTCTTGGTGCCGTCAGCAAGCACAATTTCTTGCAGAGTATTTATGGCAGAAAGCTGCGCCGACATGACGGGCCAGTCTTTGTTTTTTATGGTGTCGAGGTCAAAACCAAACAGCATCTTGAGCAACGGATCGAGGTTGGGCAAGCCGAAAGCCTCCCACTCAATAGTAAGATCAAGAAGACTGCCTATCTTCAAACCTGTTTTGAGAATCTTCAACAGGTCATTGGCTTTCAGTGTATGACTGACAAACTGAGTCTTTTTTGATTCGTCAAAAGAAACGGTGGAAACACTGGAGTCGTATAAAATGTTCATAGAAATGGCAAGACCGACATATTCGGCTATTTGCTTCGCCGATTCCGAACTGCCAAAGTTCGGCGCGCCGGCAAGGAACATTCCTAGCATATATGAAATATCAAGATTGCTTTCGATGAGCGCCTTGGATATCATTTTGCCTACTTGTGTGAGATTGAGCTCTCTCATGTAGTATTTTTGGCCGTTAATTTCAAGATACGCATTTGCTTCGACATAGTAGAAACCCAATACTACGTTGCCGTTGTAGACGTTCTTGACGACGAAATACATTTCGCTCTTCATGTTATCGAGAAGATTTATGTTGGCTTTTACGGTTACGAGGTAGTCAACATTATAAACGGGCGCCACGCCGTAATCGGTGAATTTGTAGGCAACTTGGAAATCAAGGTTCAGCCATTCGGGATCTGCGACCGTCTTGCGGTCCATATTGTTGACGGCGTTCCTTATGTATGTGTTGGCTTCCTTCTGCGACATTACGATGACTTGCTGATTGGAGTCAACATTGTCTTTTATGCCGCTTGTTGGAGCTTCATATTCGCCCTCGCCTCTCGCAGAGCAAGATATCAATGCGAATGCCATAATTATGCATAAGAGCAATAATATCAGTTTTGTTAATTTGGGTTTCATTTTTATACCTCCCCTAATTGCTTAGGTAACCGTTTCGTGTTAAGACCCGAAAAAGGGCATAGTACGCCCTTTTCATATAAGCCACTACAATAATTATACTCACGAGCTTTTTTAATGTCAATAGAAATGGCATTTTTCCTCTTATATATATAAATATAGCGGCTTTCGTAAAATTAAAGAAAAAGTATAGTCAATTTTTACTAAATTTTTGCTTAAAATAGTCTTAAATTCCTCATGCAAATTTACTTATTTTTGAAAATCACAGCAACAATTGGTTCTTGAAACCTTCTATTTTGTCCTCAACGAACTGTCGAAGTGTGGTGTTTTTGTCGGACAAAAGCGGTAATAAATCGATACCGAAGCTGACCAGCTCCGCAGTATTGACTGCATGAGAACGGCTGAAAGTGGCATTGGCAAGCCGTCTTCCTTGAATCGCCAAATCGTATCTCTTGCCGCCTTTTACTTGCGACTTATGGACGGCTATCAAACGGCGCAACAGTCGTTTGTATCCCGAAAGGTCAAACAGCGCCTTGTCCTCGTCGTTCAGCCAGTCGAGATCTCGCCAACATTCGCAACCGAAAAAGCTGCGCGGCTTATAATCCGGAAGCGCGCGCAAAGCGTTCAAGACGCTTTTGGCTACATTGACATGGGTGTTGTGTTTGTCGGCGGGGTTGTGGGTATATATCGTGTCGGGACAAAACTCCTTGGCGATCTCTTGTATGTCGGCAATCAAACCTTTGTTTTCATCGTTTATTTCGGCGCTGGGATAATTTAGAAATATCAGAGTAGCATACCGCCCTATTTTTGCGGCGCTTATCTGCTCCTTTCTTCGTTGCTCTACCATCTGTTCGTCGGTGAAATCGGCATATTTGCCGTTGCGCGGACTGCCCGAGCCGTTGCTGACAATAACAGCTACAAGCCCTTTTTTTTCGTCGTCATAACATTGCACAATGCCGTCTCCGCACATAATCTCGGCATCGTCCTGATGCGCGGCGAAAACCAAATGGGTATAAATGTTTTTTTTGCCTCGAATGACTTCGGCTCTTTTGTTTAGTTGCATTTTTCCTCTTATTATTCCAGTTTCCACATTTCCGTCATTTCTATGCTACCGCCGCGCGCAACGGTACGAATAGGCGACAGACTTTCTATTTCGTGTATGCGATCGGAAACATAGCTTTCAAAGTTGCAATGAAAGTCGGGATACTCGCCGTCCTTGTCTCCAAAAAATTGCTTTGTGAACATTTGGGAGCCTATGGTGTAGACTGCTCTTATTTCCTCTTTATAGAGTCCCACTTTCAGCGGTTTGGAAACCTTTTCTGTGCTTTTAAGGACAAGCTTGTTGTTGAACAATTCCAGTCTTTCGTCTTTGATATCGGAATAATGCCAAAGCGCAAGATTGCGGTTTGCAAGGTATCCGGTGTCTTTTTCTTCAAGATAAAGTTCCATCTTTCCGCCGGACTTCAGCACCGTCAAGCCCCAAAGACACAGCCTTTTTTCTTCGCCGTTGTTGACAAATTTATGTGTAACTTCAAGAGTTTTTTCACCTGTAAAAACTATTTTTATAGAAGGAACAAGATGGCTTTCTTTGCGTTCTTCGGTCGACAATATGACTCCGCCATCTATCTTTTCGACGGTTATTTCGTCATTGTCGGGATAATAAGTGCTTTCGTCTTCGGGCGACAGCCAAAGGCGGTGACCGCCGAAGATATGCCACTTTTTGCCCTCTCCGTATACGGCGGAAACGTCTTTCGAAACGGCGTCTTCAATGTCATTATAAAAAATATTGGCGCCGCCTACCTTGTTCAGCGCGATTATTCTCGGTCCGACTTTCAACGGTATGGTGAACTCGATAAAGCCGTTGCTTACCTTCAAAGCGTCGCCAAGAAAGCATTGTGTGTTGCTATATTCAATCATAAAGTCCCTCTTATTATTATATATTGTACTATATCGCCCTTGACAATAACATTGCTCCCATGACGTTTCGTTTCCACATGTTCTTTTAGTGTGCCGGAGTAGTCATAATAAGCAATGACAAACTCCTCATAAACATGACCACTCGACGGAATTTGATCAATGAATGTGTCGAATTCCGCTTCCGTTTCAAAATACAAATCTATCGTTTCGTCATCGTCATCGTTATCGTAGTCAAAGAAATAATATGAGCGTTCCGACGCAACTACCGGCGCCTCGCCGTCAAAAGTATGGGACGACTGCATATCTTCGTCTGCCGCCAAAAAGTAATAATGGTTTGAGGCTATGATAATATCTTGAGTTCCGGTGACTTTTGAATGCAATCTGCCCCAAGTGGCGTCCACATAGTACCAGGCGCCCTCAAGCATGATTGCGTTCCAGGCGTGGTTGACATCTCCTTTGCCGTTGTTGTTGTTTCCCGCGCCGCTAAGACGAATGACTGTCAGATCCTCTATGGCGCAAAGCAGCGTAAACGCCTTGCTGATGCCGTCACAAACGGCTATCTTATTAAGTATTGCGCCTTCGAGATGGAAACTTTGTTTTCGGCTCATATCAAGGTTTATGGTGTCTATCTGCTCTTTTGTAGTTGCTTCAGCCATCCGTTGCATATAACTGTTATAAACCTCCTCGTCATATGCGACGTTTATGCAAAGCCAGTCGTATATCGCCAGCGCTTTTTCGGAATCGCTCATTTCAGGCAATATGATTTCGTTCAAAATGGCTCTTGCTGCTTCATAAATCTCTTCTGCTACGCTGCCGACAACGGGATCAGGCCGGTATCCCCAAAGCGCGGCAAGATACAGCTGCGCGCTGGTAGAAACAGCAAGCGTTCTGTCGTTTTCTAAAATTGGTTCCTTGCCCGGCACTCTGTCGGTATCCGACAGTGAGTCGGAATATCTCGGCTCATAAAGTCTGCTATCGTTCTCGCCGTTATAAGTCGAGCCTTGATCTATTGCCACTGCCTCATCGGGTTTCAAATTAATTGTGACATCGCCACCGGTATGCTCAGAAAAAACCATGCTTGTTCCGGGGCCCTCACCATAAGCATTGTTGGCGGCGGTAATAAGCTTGTGAGCGTTTATCAGAACTTCTTCAGTTTGACTGCCTTGTGTAATGTTGCCGGTTCTTTCATAAAGTGACTGTTCAATATCAGTCTCGTAGTCGATGGCAAAATATAAATCTATATCATATCCTTCTTCGTCGTCACCAAGCTCTGTCGGGCGAAAGACTTTTATGTAGTTCAATATCTTGCCCAGTTGATAAACGCTGTTTATGTAACGATTCATGCTTGTTCCGGGTATTTCTTCGAGGTAAGGATATTGCTCCGGATTTATCTTTTTATTTTTTTCACTTCCATAGGAACGGAAGCCGGTATACAAGTCGGAAATATCGGTTTTTATGCGGTAGTCAAAATTATCGTTCAGCGTGACATCCGAATGCGGCACACGAAAACGATCTGCCGAAAAATCGGCTGAATGGTCTGTGCTATTATAAGCAAGCGTTTGGGTACCCTTTTTGATTTCTACGGTGTACGAAACACCTTCTTTCAACTTATGCCAAGTGATGAGCGGCGCGTAATTCGTTCCATCGTAGTAGCCGTTTACCTTGATATCATAAAGCTCGTGGGTGACATTGTCTTTTATGCTGATGATATGCGACTGCTGCCGTTCGACAGGATCGCCGTTATAGCTCAAAGTACCGACAATCCTGTAGTCGCCGGCAGCGATAAAGGTGTAAGTATCGCCTGTGTGGAACAGATCTTCTCCGACGGGATGCACCGCCCATATCACTTGCGTGTTTTGAAGCTGTGTATCATAAGCAAGCTGTACCTCGGCGTTCACCTCGTATTCTTTTTTAAGTCCGACTATATCAAAACAGCTTTGCAGCGTCACCGTCTTTTTTATTATGATTGGCGTTCCGCTGAGTGTAACCTCGGCTTTTACGGTGTACGCTCCTGCGGTCTGGGGAGGGAGCATTTCAAAAGTGTACTCTGTTGTTTGACCAACTAATGCATTGTCCTTGTACCACTTGATTGAGTCTACATCTTCCAATTCTGTATCGAGACTGAAAAGTATGTCCTCTGCAGTCTGAATGGGTTGCGTCAGTGGTTTTGAGTGTGTTATCACCTCTTGTATCATCAAAGGCAAAACGCTTATTTCGATGTCGGCAGAAACCTCGGGATTGCTTTTTGAGCGCACCGTGACAATCACGGGGGATGTCGTTGCCGCAACAGGCGTCACCAAGCCGTTGTTGCCTATCGTGATAAAAGCCTCTCCGCCTTCTGCGATTTCGTAAGTGACGCTCTTGTCGGCGGTATTCGTCGGCGCAATGGCGTGCGTAATAACATAATAGTCAGTTTGGTCAAGCAGTAGCGTCACCGCATCGTCGCCCAACGTCATCGCTACCGCTTGTATCGGCGGAGCCTCAACCTCTACTCTTACGGTCTTGGTAACCGATGAGAGCGCTCCGTCTATTTTGGCGTTAAAACGATACTCTATATTACCCGACTGCTCCGGCATCTTTATTTTATAAAAAGTTATGCCCTGCTCTAGTTCGATTTTGAAATCATCTTCGCCCAATGCTACATAGCCTTCACCGACTTTTATTGCCGCTTCGTAGCTGTCCGCCTTTTGCATGCCGGCGTATTCTATGCATTGAAAGCTTACCCAGTCGCCATATGTATAAGCTCTTTTGCTCCATATGCCTTCATCGTTTATTCTGTCGACATACCCGACATAAAAATCTGTTAGTGCGTACTTCGGACGGCTGTTATTTATGCGTACATACAAGTTAGCCACTACTTCGCCGTTGTCGTCGCTGCTGATGTGAATGACATAAGGCTCATGACCGGGGATATAGTTCTTTGCTATAATTACTTTTGTTTCATCTATTTCTATACTAGGATCATTTATCCCCTGATAGCTCAGCCCTTTTTCGGTGGCATTTGCCGGGAAATAAACTATTTCGAGGTCATTCAATGCAAAACTGTTGGCGGAGGCATCGCCATAATATAAATCTATGACATTGTTCTTTATCAGAATATTTTCTACAGGTATCGGATCGGACACCAAAAAATCAACATTGACGGCATTCGCCGATTGTTCCATGTTGTCGGTGACTGCTACAACTTTTATGGTGTATGTACCGAATTGCGGAAAGTCCAGCGTAAAGGAATCCTCGGCAGAAATCTCCTTCTTCCAACGCTCAAAATCGCTATCGTCTGTTTTTTTATAGACATTATAGCCTTGCGGACTGCCCAAGGTCTCAATAATTTGTATAATTACGCTTTCGTTTTGGTCATAACGCTCTTTCAATGTGTTAATTTGTAATTTGAAGCCTTCAAACCTGTCTCCGTTGCTGCAGGCACTCATAGCTATTGCAAGCAATAAAATAACAGATAGAGCTAAAAAAAGTCTGGTTTTCTTCATAATATTCTCCATGTTAACGGGGAGACGACAGTATTACAACAAAATATCTGTCGGTTATTTGTAACAACTCTTTGACGGTTGTCCCACTGTCACTCAAGGCGTTTTGCAGCTGATCGATAACAACATCTTTTAGTTCTGCTTGCGTGTCGAACTCTTGCGAAAATTCCAACCCAAAGGAATAAACCGTCTGCGTCATGCTGTATAGATAAGAACGTGCGGCAAGCTCTATTGCCGCCTCATTTTCGACAAGCGAGGAGCCTTCGATCTCGAACGTTCCATCGGTTGTTGCGGCAGGATGAATGCCGAAGAACTTATAACCGCAAGCTATCATATATTCGTCGTCGCGGAGGAAATATGCATGATTTATGGCGACGCCGTCTATTCTCTCGACTCTGGCAAGAAAACTGTCGACATTGTACCAACTTTCTCCGATAAGAACCTTGTTCCAACTGTGTTCAACATTGTTGCGTTGTCCCAAAACAGTGTTTACGGTGATGCCTTCCATCCAGCATAACAGACTGAAAGCCTTGCTGACGCCTTGGCTGACTGCGTTTTTGGTCAGTAGCGCGCCCTCAAGATGATAACCTTCGAAAAGATATAGGTCAGCGGGTTTTGGCGTGGTTTTGCCGTATTGTATCAGCGCCTTGTCACTGCTGATGTGGCTTGCCAAATAATCGTTTATGGCAAGCACTTTTTCGAAATCAGTCATACCGTCGATTATTATGTCTTTCAAAATAACTGTCGCTTCGTTATAGACTGCCTCGGCAGGACTGCCTTTGATAGGGACGGCTCTCTTGCCCATGCTAACGGCATGGAAAAGCTGATCGGTGGTCTCGGCATTTATGGTGTTTTTCGTGTTTATGGCGAAGTCGTCGAATGTTTCGATTCTGCCATTGGCGGCATAGTTCTGTTTAAATTCGTACGGCTGTTTGTTGGTTGGGGGCTGACTGATATAGCCCTCTTCTCTTATGGTCAGCGTAATGCCGAAGCTGCCGTCTATTTGGGAATAGGAGAAATCCAAAGCAGTAATCTCTGTAAAGCAATAGGCGTTTATGGCGGCAGTAACCAAATTATAGATATTCAACAAATATTCGTTGTCGTACGGGTTTTCTCCGATGATGGGGAACAAATCTTTGTTTATGTTGCGGTATGCCTGTTTGGTGAAAAT
The DNA here is from genome assembly GCA_964368435.1 of uncultured Christensenella sp. GTDB lineage: Bacteria > Bacillota > Clostridia > Christensenellales > DTU072 > DTU072. Next base: position 48,102 of record CAYJBS010000002.1, read on the forward strand.
ATCTATCTTGAATGTTGCGTTGCCGTTCTCGGCGCTCTGCAACAAATCTGCCGGCTTGTATGAAGTGATATAGTTCAGCAGTTCGCCCATTTCGTACATATCATTTATGTAGCGATTTATGCTGAAATTCAGATATGGAAGGAAGGCATACTGATTTTGGGTAATTGTCCTTGCGGTGTATGAAACCTTGTCACAATATACTCCGCCTTTTTGTTTTATTCGGACAGAGAAATTCTGTTCAAGCGTAGCCATACTAAGCGGCAGAATGATGCTGTAATCACTAAAGACTATTCCTCTGATGTCATACCGCGCCTCTTGGGTGTCAATGATATATATCTGATTTTCGTTGACAACCTCGATGACAAAGCTGTTGACGCCCCCCAGTTGGTTCCATTTTATGACAGGTCTATATTCGGTATCTACTTTTGCTCCGTCGATAATAAGATATTCTATGTTGGAATCGCCGACCTTGTCCCAAACGCGGAAAGGAGTGGTATAGCGCACCATCTCTCTCTTTTCGCCGCTGACCGTTTCATATACGGGCAAGCCTTCCAGCGTAGGCGAACCGCTTATGATATACCAACCCTCGACAGTCGCCTCATAGTTGAAGGTGTTGTTGTTCGTTGAAGTAAATAAGAAGTTCTCGTCCGTACGGATTTTGTTTATGATGCCGTCCTCAAAATTGTCGGCGCCTGCGACAGGATCGTACCTGTGGAGATACCAGTCATAGCTGTCGGGAACCTTCTCTTCTATGCCCGTTTGTGGATAGACCTGCACCCTGTCTCCTATGACATATTTTATGACAGAGAACTCAAACTCAATCGATGCGGCTATGGTATCTTGGGTTTTGCCTTTTGCCGTCAAAACAAATGAGCCGTAATCCAAAGGAGTAAATTTTAGTTTGCCATTATGGACGGCATGAAGCGTATTGGCAACAAAATTGCCGTCGCCGCTCTCTCCCTTCCTTTTCAGATACCAGTCATAGCTGTCGGCGCTGTTCGCCATCAGCGGCTCAAAAGTCAACTCCTCTCCGAAGATATAGATATTGCCTTCCGGCTCGTTCTTGTGCAGTTCAAAGCCTGTGAACGGCATATATAGCGATATCGAGGGAGAAGTCAAATAAATAGTATCTTCATTTTTCGGGGTGATTTGTACCGTAATGGTATATGTAGAACGTGTGCTGTCGACGCTGGGCAGATACTCGAATTCCCATTCGCCGTCCTGCTCCTGTACTCTTTTGCCGGCGACAAGCCATTTTATGTCGGGATTGGGGTCACTCAACTTGTCAAGTTGCTGAATACTAAAAGTAATCTTCTCCGGGTTTCCGACAACTTGATCGAACTTCGGCGAAGCGTCGAGAACATCAAGACGATAGTTGCCCTCGGCATAGCCGATTCTCACTTGCACTCTGCCTTCAAGTGTTTTGCCGGCAAGCGTGCTGCTCTTTGCGATGATGGTGACAATGCCCGGTTTCAAAACAGACAAAAGCCCCGAAGAGTTTACGGTGGCTATTTCGAGGTTTTGGGAGGTGTATGTGACATCCCTGCCGTCCTGTCCGTGATATGGTTTGAACACTAAATCCAATTGTACCGGCTCGCTGGGAAAAGACACTCTCATTTCCGGAGAAGAAAAGTTTATTTCTTCGACTTCGGTATTCTCTATGATTACTGAAATGATGGTGTATGCCTCGGGATTCGTTGAGCTGAAGATTTTTATTGGGACACTGTCGATATCATCCATAACCTTCTTTGCGACGATAAATCCGCTCTGGTCTACAGAAAAATAATCCAATGCGTCAGGAGTGGCATAATATACAAGTTTTTTGTTGGTGGCATTTGCGGGAACCAGCGTCGGAGTAAGTTGATAGGTGCCGGTTGTGCCGTGAGAAGACAAATATACTATTGAGTTGGGTACGCGCACGCCGGTGGCTTCGACATAGTTTTCATCGCTGCGAGGGTCGCTTTCAGGTATGCATGAATAAAAAACCGCCATAAGCAGCAGTGTTACAATGATAATCAACGCCCTTCTTGTGTTTTTCATGTCGCTCCAATAAAAATTATCGTATATATATAATAAAACTTTTAACAACTCTTGTCAATACTTATAATAAACATAAAAATGTAATTAAACAATTGAAAAATAGTAATTATTATTGTATACTTGCAGATATGTATAAGAACTATGTACCCGTTTTCGGAGAAAAAATTGACAAAAAGGATTTGATACAACTCAATCCGCTTGTGTTGTCCTTTGTCGGCGACAGCGTGCAGACGCTTTATGTCCGCACAAAGTTGGGGCTCAACCGACTGCAAAAGACAGGCGCGCTGCATTTATTGACCAGTAAAGAAATAAATGCCGTCAGTCAATCCGAAGCAATGAAAAAAATAATGGATGTTTTGACCGAGGAAGAAACGGACATTTTCAAAAGAGCGCGCAACGCAAAGACGCCCAACACCGCAAAACACGCCAGTCCGATAGATTATCATATAGCCAGCGGCTTTGAAGCCTTGCTGGGATATCTGTATCTATTACAAAGAAGTGACAGAATCGCCGAACTTATCGAAATTGCTTACGACGAACAGTAACCTATATCCAAAACTATGGATACCCAAACCACAACAATAGGAGATTTGATTATTATGATATTGGAAGGAAGAAACGCTCTTAACGAAGCGCTGAAAGGCAACATTACTCTCGAGAAGGTGCTGGTACAATCGGACCACAACCCAAGCCTGGGAAGAATAATTGCCGAAATAAAAGAACGCAAAATAAAGCTGTCCTATGTCGAAAAAAGCGTACTCGACAAATACAGCGACACAAAAAGCCATCAAGGCATAGTGGCGTTTGCCACTGATTTTCAGTATTCAGAATTGGAAGATGTTCTCAATGCCAACGAAGGCAACAAACTTATCATCATACTTGACGGCATAGAAGATCCGCACAACCTCGGTTCCATCGTAAGAATTGCCGACTCCGTAAATGCCAACGGCATAATAATTCCCCGCCACCGCTCCTGCGGTGTCACCGACACCGTCGTAAAAGTAAGTTCCGGCGCCACTGCGTATGTCAAGATAGCCAAGGTTGCCAACATAAACGACACAATACGGCAACTGAAAGATATGGGCATATGGGTATTCGCCGCCGACATGGACGGCGAAAGCCTCTACAAAAGTGACTTGACCGGCAACGTAGCTTTAGTCATCGGCGGAGAGGGCAGCGGAGTACATTCGCTGACAAGCAAACTTGCCGACAGCATAATTTCACTGCCTCAGCTGGGAAAAATAAATTCGCTCAACGCTGCCGTAGCCACCGGCGCAATATTATATGAAGCCATAAGACAGAGAACACAAAAATGAGAGATTTCGACGACGCCGAACTAATAAAACGCATAAAAGACGGCGATACCGACGCAATGGATACGCTTATCCGCCGTTATATGGGTTTGGTGCGCAGTCTTGTACGGCGCAGCTTTCTTATAGGCGGAGAAGAAGAGGACCTTTTTCAGGAAGGGCTTATTGCCATCATCAACGCCGTAAAACAATATGACGCCGAAAAAAAATGCAACTTTTCAACCTATGTGACAACGTGCATCCGCGCAAGAATAATCGACGCAATCCGCACCGCGACAAGACAAAAGCACCGCGCGCTCAACGATTCTCTGCCGCTCTCCGACGCAGACATCTCCCAAAGTCATATCGACCCTGTCGACAATTACATAAAACGCGAAAGGCTCGACACATTTTATAACAAACTCGAAAACATACTTTCCCCACTCCAAAACCAAATTCTGAAATTATATTTCGACGGATATTCATATGGAGAGATTGCCGACAAAATGAAATTGCCGATCAAAAAGATCGACAATTCTTTGGTTACAATAAAAAATAAGATAAGAAAACAAGAGAAAGTTTTATAGTTTTTCCAATCCCTCTGTCATGGTGTCCAGCCAGTCACCTTCATAAAGTTCCAAAAGTCCCTTATCTGTTGCCGCGGCAAGCTTGGGATTTATCGGAAGTTTCGCAAACATAGGAATCTTATGCTCGGAAGCAAGTTTTGCCACGTCGCTTTCGCCAAACAACTTGTATTGCTTTTTGCAATCGGGACATTCAAAATAACTCAAATTCTCGACAATACCCAACACAGGAATATTCATCATTGCCGCCATATTTATGGCTTTTGTGACAATCATAGATACCAACTCTTGCGGTGAAGTGACTATTACGACGCCGTCAATCGGCAGCGACTGAAACACCGTAAGCGGTACGTCTCCCGTTCCCGGAGGCATATCGATAAACATATAGTCGACATCGTCCCAAAGCACGTCCTTCCAAAACTGTTTCACCGTACCCGACAGCACCGGTCCGCGCCAAATGACGGGGTCTGTGTCCTTCTCCAACAAAAGGTTTATGCTCATAATTTTTATGCCGGTCTTGGTCAATGCAGGGAATATACCCAGCTCGCAAGCGTCGGCTTTTCTTTTTATGCCGAATACCGTCGGTATCGACGGTCCGGTTATATCTGCATCAAGAATGGCAGTTTGGTAACCTTTTCTTGCCATATTGATAGCCAATAGGGAAGTTACAAGCGATTTTCCTACGCCGCCCTTGCCGCTTATGACGGCTATGACTTTGCGGATGTTGCTTTTGGTGTTCTTTTCTTTCGATGGAGCTTTGCGGCTGTCACAATCTTGTACGCAAGATGCGCAGTCGTGATTACATTCGGACATTTCAATCTTCCTTGTTTTTTTTCATTAGTTTAACACCATGGAATGCCGATGTCAACGAAACTTAAAGGCTGTTGCTGACATTGCAGGTTTTGTTTTTGCAAATATAATACGTCGTATCGTTGTTTTGCATATTGTATCCTGCAAACAAATCTCCGTATGCGGAGGCGTCGACTTTTGTAAACTTCGCGCCCACAACGGTATTGGGACAAAACTGCCGTTTCTTTTCTTTCAGTTCTTTAAGGTTTTCTCTATCCTCGGCTACGGCAATTATTTCCGTAGAGGGATAATATTTCAGCAACAGTGAAATGATGCCGTAAGACAAGTTGCGATCGGCAATTTTTGCCACAAAATTTGTTTGACGGCTCGCCATCTCTGCTATTTCCTTTTTGCGCGTTAGTTTTTCAAGTGTCACCAACGCAAGCGCCAGTACCGAATTGCCGCAGGGTATTGCGCCGTCATATCTGTCTTTCGGTCGCAAAATAAGGCTTTCGGCTCTCTTGTCGGTCATAAAACAACCGCCATGCAAAGTATCTTCAAAGTTCGCCATTACCTTTTCGGCGATAAAAATGGCTTTCTTCAGATATTTCGGCTCAAAAGTCGCTTGGTACATATCTATAAGCGCCTGGCAATAATATGCATAATCATCAAGAGTGCCCAAAACATTGCTTCTGCCCTCTCGATTGACCGAATACAGATTGCCGTCCTCATCGGTAAGTTCATTTTCAATAAAGTCCATTGCTTTTTTTGCCAAAATGAGATATGCGTCCTTGTCCATAACGGTATAAGCCTTTATGAAAGCGCTTGCCATAAGGGCGTTCAGCGAAGTGATAATCTTATCGTCGGTATACAGCGTATAACGCTTTTTTCGATAATGGTATACCGCCTGAATACGCTCCTTCAGCTCTTCACTTCTGACGGGATTTTTGTTTTCCAGCAAGTTCGGCACGTTTTTTCCGTCAAAATTTCCCGATTTTGTCATACCGAAAAATTTATTAAATTCCGAACCTTCATTTTCGCCCAATAAGTTTATTATTTCGTCATAATCAAAGGAATAAAAAAGTCCTTCCTCTCCGCCGATATCGGCATCAAGCGCCGTCCAAAAGCCTCCGCTTGTCGAGGTCAACTCCCTAATAACGAATTCTAGAGTGCCCTCGGCAACTTCTCTGTATAATTGCTTGCCGGTAATCTGAAATGCCTCCATATACGCAATGACCAACAGCGCATTGTCATATAGCATTTTTTCAAAATGCGGCACCAGCCAATATTTATCTGTGGAATATCGGCAAAAGCCGCTGCCGATATGATCGTATATGCCGCCCTGATACATTTTTTCAAGAGTTCTTTCCACCATATCCATAGCTTTTTCATTCTTTTCGAAATGACCGTAACGCATCAAAAACATCAAATTATGCGCAGAAGGGAATTTCGGAGCGTTGCCAAATCCGCCGTTGATTTTGTCAAAACTTTTCTCATATTCAGAAAAGACCTTTGCAAAAAGTTTTGCTCCCGACTCTTCGGATATGGCTTGCGGCTGCAAACTGTCTTTCAAAAAATTTGTAAAATCCTCACCGTATGCTTTGAACTTCTTTGCCTCTTGTTGCCATCTGAGAACGATGTTGCTCAGCACTTCCACCAGTCCCGTACGCCCGGCAGTCGTTCTCGGCGGCAGATATGTTGCGGCAAAAAAAGGCTTTTGCGTCGGAGAAGCGATTATTGTAAGAGGCCAGCCGCCTTGTCCGTTCATCGTTATGCAGGCGTTCATATATATGTTGTCTATGTCGGGTCTTTCTTCTCTGTCGACCTTTATGGCAATAAAATGCTTGTTGAGCAGTTCCGCCACCTCGGCGTCCTCAAAACTTTCCTCCGCCATGACGTGGCACCAATGACAGGTGCTGTATCCTATACTGATAAACAGCGGCTTATCCTCGTTCTCCGCTCTTTCCAACGCGTCATTGCCCCACGGATACCAGTCAACAGGGTTGTAAGCATGTTGTAAAAGATAGGGTGATTTTTCATTTTTCAGTTGATTGGGTTTTGTTTTCATAAGAGCTCCCCCTTTTTGCGTATAATAAATTATTCCACATATACCTGTAATTAACCGTAATTTGTCGGGTTTTTTGCTTGGTTTATTGACATAGTGAAAAATTAGTGATATTTTTATATTATTGTTTCTTTTTGTTTAGGGGGAGGCGCCAATGAATAAATCCAGAATGTTTTTTAAGGTCAGCGATCTGATGTTTCACTATCCGAGGAACTACAAACGCTATCCCGATGTCGTTCGTGAGAACAATTTGGTTTTTGACGACCGATACGGCAATTTCACCAAAGCAGACATATATTATAATCCGAAAAAGAAGCAAGGCAAATATCCTGTGTTCATAAATGTTCACGGCGGAGGTTTTGTCAGAGGCGACAAACGTCACCGCTCGACATTGTCATCCTTTTTTGCCGACAACGGTTGGTTCGTATATAACATAAACTACCGTCTTGCGCCGCAGTATCCTCTGCCTGCCGCCATTGAAGACACCTTGAACGCCATGAACTATTTGCTTACCATTGCCGACAAATACGATCTCGACACCGACAAAATCGTACTTTCCGGAGATTCCGCAGGCGGTTATTATGCTGCCGCCGCCGCTTTGGCAAGCGTTGATGAGGATTATCGCAAAAAACTAAACCTTCCTGTCTACAACGGCAAAGTAGCCGCCATCGTGCCCTTTTGCGCGCCTTTTGATCTGATAAAAATCATGTGTCGCTCCACCCCGATGGATATTTCGAAAAATGTTGCCGAATGTCTGGTCGGCTTCAAAATAAACGACGATTGCAGCAATCTTTCGGACTGCGGCTTTCTTGAAAATATCAACCTGCTGAATTATGCCCACAGCAAGTGGCCCAAGATATTCTTTGTCACTGCATTGAAAGACTCTTTCTGCGGCGGACAGGGCGAGGAGATGGAACAAAAACTTAAGGAAGTCGGCGCCGACGTATCGTCATACCAAGCAAAGGATGAGGGACATTGTTTTCACCTTTTGCCATTCTTGAAAGGAACAAGGCTTTGCCGACAAAAGGTCCTAGAGTTCCTCGAAACCATAAAAAATCCGCAATAACATCTATTAAATATGAAAAATCCGCTTAAATTCCTTCCATAGCATCTTGTGGGCTATTATTATGGTGGTCAAAATTATGCTTCCAGATGTGGCGGCTACGACTATTGACGGCCAAATTATGGGGCGCTGCGTAATAACGACTATCATAATCGGCAACAGTCCAAGTATTGCGACAAGGAACAGGCTGAAAATATACTGACGGGCGTTTTCGATATTTATCAAAATATATGCCCCTATCATTACCGTCGACACGAAGACAATGGCCGGCAAAATATATTCGTATATCCAAAGATTTTTTCCCATTACCTGCTGAATAGTTATCAAAATAACCGTCAAAGCTACTGCTTGAGTAAAAATTTTGGTGTTGAAATGGCGGTAACTCATAATTGTGTACCGAATAAAGAAGTACAAATAAAACAAAAATGCCAGTACAATCAGCGTCCAATAAACCTTCGGCGTAACGATAGCGTTGGTCGTGATGGATATGACCATTATGTTAAAGAATATTATAAAATAAAGTTTATTAAACGGAGTTGTGGCTTTCGGACGGTTCTTTGAACGCTCGGGAAAGGCTCTTTCGGTCTTTTGAATGTCTATCTTTGCTTGCTCCGAGGTGTCCAGTCTGTCATGGCAGAGAGGGCATACCGAGGTTTTTCCGCTTATTTCAATATCGCATTTTTCGCAGCGCATGTTATACCTCCCTCATATTGCTTGCAACAGCCACTTTCAAACCCATTGCGCTCAGCATTGTAAAAAAGTGCCGCTCCAGTTCTGTGCTGACTATTTGTCGGGTGAAAGTAATCACCGTTTTGTTGTTGTAGGATACTACGCCCATATTGTTGGGAGTCGTGCGGCTGCAATTCAACATAAACGAGAAATTGTCAATATATTCGGCGCCCGGAATGACGACATTGCCTAAATTGGAAATAAACATCGTCTGCTTCGAACTGCTTGTCAACCGCTTGACGAACTTTGCAAAAAAAGACTTAATAAAAAGTGGCATATATTTCAACAAAGGTTTCTTGTCCATAAGCGAGGTGAAACTGACCTTCAAATCAAGTTCCTGCTTCTCAAGTTGCGAATTAAGCTGCTCCTTCATGACTGCGACATAGCTTTCGATGTCGTGCGGTGTTGTGTTGGGGTCGATCTTGCATTTTGCAAAACTTGTGAAATTATAAATCGATTGCGAAGGATAATACTTGCGCAGGTTTATCGGAATAAAAACGGTAAGAGGGTGTTTTGAGTAACCTTTGTAGTGCGCTTTGGTTACCGAAAGCATAGCTAATGCGGCAATCAGCACTGTCAAGCTGCAACCGAATCTTTTTGATGCCGACAGAAATTCTTTGGTGTTCAGCGTGCCCTCTATGAGTCCAAAACCCTCTCTTTTGAAGAATGCGTCCTTGATTTGGAACGCGCCGCCGCCCGCCATTTTGTTCAAGCCTTTTTTGAAGTTGAATTTTTGGTAATTCTCCTTGAAGCCGTCCTTGAATTCTTCAAGGTTCAACGGTTGGTCAACGGTCTTTATGCCATCAGGAACAATCTGTTCGCCCCTTTCGGCAAGATAATAATATACAAGTGTTTTCAGAAATTCCAGCGCGGAACTGCCATCGCATAATCCGTGAAAATAATCAATAAATATCTTCTTCTTGTAATAAGTAATGCGCAACAAATATCCTTTATTTTTGCGGAAATCAATCTTTTTTAATAATGAACCGTCATCAACGCGAATAAGCGGTTGACGTCTGTTGGAAACAAAATAATGGCGGAAAAAACCTTGCGAAAGCTCAACTTCAAAAGACGGATACCGCTTGAAAGTGGTTTTCAGCGCCTTTTCGAGGTCGTCACGGTCGATATAGCTTTTCAGCTCGACACCCAAACGGAACAAACTTTGCGTCTTCAACGTGATAAGCATAGGATAGACGGCGGCGGAGTTATCCAGCCTGAACCAAGAGCCGTATTTTTCCGATATTTCAAAATCTTTCATAATTCGATTATATTTGTATTATCGGCAATAGTCAAGCATACATACCTTTTGTGCGTAATAATCTATAAGGGAGGCATTATGGAGCAACTCATAAAAGAACACAGTCTGCATCTTGAAAAAGGCAGTTTAACAATCACAGGCGTGACAAATGTCGACAGTTTTGATGCAAAAACCGTCGTTGCCGCGCTTATTAGCGACGCTATCACAATAAAAGGCGAAGGGCTTACGGTGCTTGACCTTGACATCAAAGGGCAAAACCTCGTGATAAAAGGTCAGGTATTGGCTATCATTTACGGCAAAAAACAAGAAAAGCTGTCATTGGTCAAACGGATATTCAAATAAGTGGACACCTTAGTTCAGCCGTATTTTTCCGTACTTTATTTTGCAGCAGGCTGCGCCGCCTATGTTTGTTATGAATTTTTGCGAAGTTTTTCGTCAAAAAAGTTTTTCGCGCCCATAGCCGATTTGTTGTCGGCAATGTTTGCTTGCGGGCTTTTTGTTGCGGTCTCGCATGTTTTTTATGACGGTCAAATAAAGTGGTACGCGCTGCTCTGCTTTTTTTGCGGCGCAGGTATATTGCGAACGTTGTTGAAAGACCGGTTGCGCCAAGCGGCGCAAAAACTTAATGATAAACTACTGCTTTTGTTTAAAAAAGCCGTAAAAGCTGCGCATAAAAAGCTGACAGCTATACAAGCTAAAATAAAAGGAGTAATTAAACATGGCAGAGGTACAGCAAAAGAAACAAAGTCAAAACGAAGAAGAAGTCGTACAACAAACAAGATTAAAGAAGGTATTAGACGAAGAGGTGACTCAGGAAGAAATGGAGGCAGGACAGCTCGATCAACTCGAATTGTTGCAGGAAATTTACAAAACAGCAACGCAAGGCATGCAAAGCGTCGAAATAATCCGCCCCATAATAAAAGAAAAGGCGCTGAAAAGCATATTGTTCCGTCAATACAACACCTATAAGGCATTGACAAAAGAACTTGAACTGCAGGCGGCAACCGAAGGCTTTGATTTGCGTTCATCGAGTTTTTTCAACAAGGCTATGATGTACGGCAGTTTGCTTATGAATACCGTAAGCGACCGTTCGTCAAGTAAACTTGCCGAGGTGATGATTCAAGGCTTAAATATGGGCATAATCAGTTTGGTAAAAGTAAAAAACAATCTCGATCCGGAAGCCAAAGTCGATTTGACCTTCGCAGATAAACTTATGGACATTCTTCACAACAATATCGAAACATTAAAACCATATCTATAAGAGGCTTTTTGCCTCTTCCGACCAAATAAAAACTCCCGAAAGGGAGTTTTTGTCGTA
>CAYJBS010000003.1:0-55874 GCA_964368435.1 uncultured Christensenella sp.
TTTTGAGCGCATTCTTGGACGATATTTCCGGCAAGAACACGCCTTATGTGCTACCAATGGAAACAAAACTGGATTTTACTTTGTATTATGACCAGTACATAAAAGAACAACAATTGCAGCGCGTACCGGGCGGTCCGAGAGACGGGCGATGGACAGCAGCCTCCCGAAACGCCTTTATTCTGAACGTTTTCATAAAAGGCGCTACCGAGGCGGACAATACCACGCTCTTCAATATTTATGCCAACGACGTCTCCTTCAAAAGCAATGCTCCCGAGGAGGAACTTGGCTACATTTGGATAGATTTGGTCTGTTTGCGCGACAACCCGAATGTGCAGGCCATCCCAAAATACAAAATCCGCGAGGACTATTGGCTGCAATCCATAAACAGGTACATGAACCAAACCGAGGCGGGCGAAAATGTAGACACAATGCTGAATCCCGACATAAGTCTGTCGATTATGACGATTATTTCTGCGCTTGTAGAGGACTCGTTTGTAGTTTTTCAGCCTGAACAGATCGAAATAACCACCTCCAACGAAACAGTCCAGAACCTTTTCGGAGTCAAGAGCTTGATCGGAAACATCGGCACGCAAGTAGGCTTGGTGCAGAGAGTTTTCGGCGTTGACGAAATCGAAGACGAATTTGCTCATTATACTGTCGGAGAGTTTACGGATATCACGGCAAGAGGCCCGTACACCACAAAACTGCATGAAAGCATAGACGTTACTTTCACTTTTGAACAGAACGGCAGAACCTGGAATGAGATTATTGCGATGAAGTTCGATTATGATCCCATCACGGTCGCGGTTTCCGAGAATCCCATCGACGTATATCATCCTGAGATTTACGGTCCGATTATTATCAGCGAAACGGTGCCGAAATTCAACAGATTTATGGGCGTCACGAGAGGCTACAAAATAACCATGAACGGCGGCGGTACATACTTGAAGAAAATAAGAAGACTCAACACCGAAGATTTTTATAACGCCGAGGATGACCTCATCATAACAGCCGAGGACCTTGCAGACAGAGACAAGTATACCGAAGAAGAGGCGAAATATATCAGAGAAAATTATATTCCGCATCTGCGGCTTGAGCCGAGAGAGCAATTGCCCGGCGCAATAAGTTTGGTGCTTTGGGATGAAAGTATCTATGACACCGGATATGCCACAAGGTTTGTCATCGATTGGGACGATGTCACGTTGCAAGGCGGCGTGTACATGACAGAGGTGATTATCGCCGAAGGCATGATGGGCGAAACGGTTTTCCCGATATATATCATCGTCACAAACAGAGTTGTCGACACCTCCGAACAGAATCCGAAGGTTGTCAACGTTACTGCCGATCCCGACAGCGAAGAGCTTACGGAAGCGCCGGTTGTTGACACAGTGAACATCGACCCATATGATTATTTGTGGGCAAAAGCCGCATACCTGAAGAAAAATATGCGCAAAGTATTTGAAACTCCGGAAGAAAAAGACATTGAGCGTACGTACTATGCGAAACAATTCATATTGAGCTATTTCAGCGCGCTTAACATCGAGATTCAGTTTGTCGATTTAGACAAAGACATACAGGATCACCGCGACACGCCCACCTACAAAGGCGGACTGGTATGGTATTTCGACCGCTATATTCCCACGCAATATTACGACGAGACGGATATTGTGCTTACAGGCGGTTCGACATATATGCACGCTGACTTCCATGGTCAGGTAGTTGCGCTGAAACTTAATATTATGCCAAGAACGATAAGAGGCATATATTTTGACGGCGAGGAAGAGAACGATGTCTATACCGTCGATATGCTCGATGAAGAAACTTATATCATACCGCTTTATCCTACGGTGGTCTTCGAAGAAAAAGACGAAGGGGATCGGTACATAACAAAGAGGTTCTATGACGCCTTGAATGACATTTATGTTCCTATGATATGGTCGAATCCGGAAGTCAACAATCCTACGCTTCAAGGCACGGATACACCTTTCACAGGCACCACCAGCAATCTCACAAGTTCCTACATAGACCTTTACCGCGCACTCGAGGTTGGCGAATGGATATTCAAGGAGTATTCTCCAATCCAAATCGTAAGAGTAGAATGCCCGTCGAAAGAGATCGCCGAGCTTGATCCTGAAAACACAAGAACGGGTTACAGCAGTCTCGAAAACTGGAACAATGAGACTACGGAAGACATTTTGCCGTCATATATTCAGATAGGCTCCAACCCTGTCGGATTTTATCATGTAGATCCCTTCAACCCTGAGACAGCTAAGCTGCCGTACACAATCACCGTTACTTTCAAGGGCAGACTTGAAGGCGACCCGAATTACTCAAAACGTTACGCTGTAGAATGGGATGTATCTTCGGGATTGGTGGAACTTGTCGGGGATTATTACAGACTGACAGTCAATTCCGACGACGAAAAGTATCTTAAACTTACTACCGAAGTGGGAAATAGTACCGTCGGTTATATCGAAATAACGCTTTGCGTAAAGATACTCACCTCACACTATACCGATATCACTTTTTATGACGAACAAAACAACGAAGTTGCCATTACAGGCAATCCTTCGACAGGGTATACCTACAAAGTAGATACTTATTCAGGCTTTAGCATCCCATATTCCTTTGCCGCGCTGTTCGGAGAGAGCGACACAAGATACTACAACACGAATTGGAAAGGCAGAGATTTGGCGGGAGAGTATGTCATACCGCTTGCGCAGATACAATTCCGACCCGGCAGCGTAATCGTTCTGATTACTACACTGCCCGGCGGCAATAACACTGTGCTTGAAGTCAAATTGACCGTAAACGTAGTCGATTTGACACTGGAAAACATAATATTCACCAACATACCCATGTGGCGCGACGAAGGCGATCTTGTCAAGCTGCCGATTACGCTGAGGTTGAGCGACATAAACGACCTTACATTTGAGGGCATAAAAGTAAATACCGAAGGCAAAATCGAAAACTTGTATTTCGGCAGAGGTTTTTACGAAGATATCGAATACAACTTTACCGGCATAAATGTTCCGGTAATTGCGGGTGTAAAGGACGAATGGGGCAATTATATTCAAGAACCTGTTCAGCCCGTTGCGCTTTATCCTTACGAACTGCTTTCACTTATTTTCATGAACGCTTGTTTGGTCTTTGATAACGGCGAAAAGTTAATAAAAGACCTTGGCATCCACAATCTCAGAGGCATAATGAATACTCAGGATATCGTGCAGAAATCCGGTGACACTATGAACTTTAATTATGGCAACGGAAAGTATGTCATCAGATTGGGACAGGGCGCAGGAGCGCACGATCTGCTCATCCGCATAAAATTTTCCGAAGGCATATTTGCGTTGTCGGGAACGACGATGCAAACGCACCGCATAAATCTCTATAACTCAGACGGCAGCGCTATTTGGGGCATAAACGGCTTCATCCTTGGGGACAATATCAGCGCCTCAATCGAAGCCGCCATTCAAGCCACCCAAACACCTATACTCTTCGAGTATGGTCCTGAATATGGCGCCGATGCGCCGAGACTTACCGAATGGTACATCGAGAACAGCAATGTCGCGAGCATGCCCGTAGGCTCCTATATCACGCAAATTCCCATCGAAATACTCTATAACGGTTCGTTGGATGTCAGCCTCGAGATATCTTTCTTGACTGAACACGGCTTCAGAATAAAGAGGAGCCTAAACATCGTAAAGGTCAATTTCGGTAACATGTTCAACAGCGTACCGACATATAACGACATTTTTGAAATTGTCGGCGGCAAAATCACCATAGACGACCTCTATGAATTCAATCCGTTGAATGTCTATCTGTCAAGCCCCGATTATTTGCCGAAAGTCATAAACCGTAGATCATCTTTTTATGATATTACGGTGTCAGACATTGTGTGGACAATACATGATGACTGGAGATTTTTCCTCAACAACCACAACTACAGAGGCGAGGGCAGCGACATAAAACTTGCGACGGCGTCGATCCTTGGCTGGTACGAAACCGTGCCCAACCAATACGGCGTGCCGGAAAGAGTGTACCACAACAGAGAACTCATAACTTTATATATCAAAGTGGAATCGGCTGAAGTCGTTTCGTTGCCGCTTGAACAAACTCACGGTCTGAAGACTGCTTATACCGACGTAGTCGTCACATCGAGTGTTGCCGACGAAATCAAAAGAGAAAGAATTTACGAATTGTTCGGCGCTACCACAGAGTACGGTGATTATTATTATCGTGAATTTATCATAAATGTAGACGCCTACCGCAACGCAAACTATCAAGGTTTGTTTATTCCGCCGGCAAATCTGTCGGTTGGCTACCAATCGGGCGTAACTCATACTTTCTCGGGTCTGCGCTATATGTATAGAGGCGTGGAATTGACCGAAATCAGATATGGCATCAATGGTATTATTTATTATTCCGATAATGACGGCGACTATATACTTGTCGGCACACAAAAAATCCACTTCATGAAGGGTGACAACAAATACAACATCACGCTCAGCGTAAATCTCGGCGCAGGACAGACGATTGCTACCCGCATACACTTCTATGACAAGACTGTCGTAGCCGTCCGCCCCGTAATCGACTATGACGACGAGGAGATACGCCGCAACATAACCACAGAGCTTGCCGAAATCTTGGACACCATAAAAACCCGTGTCCAAAACGGCATAAACTTGACGAAGCTTGAATACGAGATAGGCTTGTGCCTCGACACAAATGTGGCGCTAAAAGAAGGCGTCAACAAAAAGAGAATAAGCAGCGAAATCAAGAAGTTGAATTCTTCAAGCATACTTAGCGGCGCCGCTCGCGAAGTTATTTTTGCGCAGCTCAACCAAAAACCCGACTTGTACGAAAACGTCTATTCGTATGAAACCGAAAAGATAATACACAATTATGTGGCAAATATCCTTATCGGAGTCTTTGATGCGATGGCGAATGACGGCACCGATGCTGTGTTGGCTCAGTTGACAGAATATCTCAAACCCGGCTCGCAAACGAGTTTTGCCGATGTTGAGAACGTTGTTGCATCATTCTTCGATGATGTCTACGACCAAAGCGCTCGGCTGATAATCAACAACAAAATCGTTGATTTTGTCCAACCCGAAGTCGTCTTTGAACTTCAGCAAATGGACATTGATCAACAGATTTATCTCATAAACCTCAAGAACAATGTTGAAGCAGAACTCAATATCGAAGCGTTGACTTCCGCCATAAAAGCTATTACGGAAACCAATTTGCAGACGGTCAGGAACGCCATTCGCACTCTCATAAATAATGAATTCGCCAGAATGCTCAGCGTTGCGTTGGATGCAAGCGAAGATTCGGAGGAGTTGAAGAACGCTGTCCTCACAAAGATGACAGCAAGAAAAGAAGCCAAGAATGTCGCCTTGACAAACCTTAGAGATTTACTCGCCGACATACATTTCGGCACGGAGACGGGCAACACGCAAACTCTGCTCGAAAACTTCTTTGTCGATTTGTTCTATTTCGTTGAAGATGACTACAGCATGATGATTGCCGCTGTCAAACAAGAAATAGAAACTACTATCTCGAACCTTGTTTTGGAAATGCGCGCAAGCGTGGCGGCAGGACTTGCCATAAACACCGGAGGCAGACTGGGCAGAGCCATAAATCTCAGCGTAGCCTCGGCAATAAACAACGTAATGGTTGAAGGCAGAATTGTCGACGCAATGAAGATGGCGCGCAACCTAAATGTCATGAATCTCGGCAACGGACAATTTGCGATAGACCCCTATGGCGATTATATATTCGTTCCGTCAAAAACCGAAATAATATTCAGCGCCAACAACGGCGGAGACAGCTATGAAGTCAACATAAACTGGTCGAAACCCTCACAATGGTCGACACCGCGAAACCCCAACGCAGGAGTTACCTACAAAGGCAACGAAGGCAACATGCTGGACGCTATGGCATCAGCGTGGGAAATTCTATATGCGGAGATGACCAAAAAAGCCTCCGAAGTAGAAGGCTCCGAGGAACAACTTAGCATAGAGGATGACTTGCTTTACAGAAACATGAGCGCAGTCATCAACACTATTTATACAGAGAAACTGGGTTCGGTGAACTTGAATGAAGCACTGAAATCCGAAGGCTGGTTGGCGCTTTCAAGCGAAATCCCCGCAGGCGAACTGTTGGCAATAAGAACCAGAATAATGTTGAGCAACCCCACTGCGGAAGGAGTGCCGCTCAATGCGCTGTGCTTTGATATGTGGGCGCACATAGAGGCATGGAACACCATAAAACTGTTGGAAGTCTATGACGATTCACAGACACCCGAGGACGAAGATGCCATCTGGGAAAACCTTAAGATTGGCTTTGCCAGAAGAGAACTTGCCTTGTACCGCAACGAATTTACTTCGACGTTGTACAGTGAAGGCATAGCTGCTCAAAATCTTAGCCTTATCATACTGGTGCATAGCAGAAACCTTTCGGACGGCAGCTGGAACCTCTATAATGACGAAACCAGTTGCTCCAAGCAAGATCCGTTGTATCACATAGCCGATCCCTTCGAGGGCAGAGTCGAGGACTTCCCCGACCTCATAAAACTCGATGACGGCATCATCGTAGACGGCAAGTTCGTATCCTTCTCGGATTTATTTGTCGATTGGGATTTCAGCGATCACGCTATCAGCTATTCCGGCTCGGTAGTCATAAACCAAAATACCGGCAAGATGGGCATCATCGTAAAAGGCTACATAAAGAATGACCGGGTAGGACAAGAAGTTACGTTGCGTCTCGTCGTCAATGCGTGGGAATATAACGCCACAAGCGGCAGCGGTTTGAGACAATACAGCGGACCGGAAGGCGGCGACACAAACGACACCGCAAACTATACCATAATGAATCCTATCAGCTTTGTTTTCTCCAAGCTGGTGGATTATTCGGCGCAAAACCAGTACGAAGTCATGATAAAAGAGACTCAGTACAAGAACGAAACAGATGTCTTCGGCGAAATAACCAGAGAATGGACAGAAACCGTTTATAAAAACGTGCTGTTCTATCCTGAAGACAGCAGACTTATTCGCAGCAGCGTAGACGACGCAGAGATGGCAGAGATTGCGCGCAAGAGAAACTATATCCTTTATTGGGATGCCGAAGCCAAAGGCGTTGCCTACAACAGCGGCGGCGCGCCCATAACGGGCAGCTTCTCGCTGGGCAACGAGCACAAAAACAAACTGACTCGCGCCAACAGTTCGAGTTATCGATACGAAGAATCGTATATAAGCAAGGTCAACGCTGCGGATTATTCCATAGAAGGCCTAAAAAACTGGTATATCGCAAAAGGCAATTCTTCGACGCAGGCGCAGGCGCTGGCGCTGGAGCAATACAACAAGCTGTACGGCAATACAGGCTCGGCGATACTTATACTCAACCCGACCGACCCGTCACTGCCCGCAACCGTAAAGGCTCTTGGTACGTTGAACCAAACAGCAGGTACCGACCTGGGAAATGTGCGAATACTTTGGAACAAGACATTGAGCAAAGCAAAATTAGACTTGATTGCTTACATAAAATTTATGTATCCGACGCTTACCAACAATGAGGCGGAGAAGGCGGCGATGGAGTTGCTTATCGATACCGGCAGAAGCCGCGCTCAAGAGCAGGAACTCATCGAGAATATCATAAATTGGCAACAAACTATGTGGCAACAAAACAACAATACACCTTTCTCACAGTTTGCTAACGAGTCGTGGGACATATATCTCAACCACTCTTCGACAACGCCTGCCGTACGCACCAAAATGCTCAACCTGCTTGAAACGGTGACAAAACAAAAAGGCAACCGTCAGACGACCATAAAGAAGTACGAGGGCTGGTATCGGATGTATATGTTCCTCTATATCCGCAGTGACGTGACGCTGTATACCGAGGACGAGAAAGCCGGCATATGGGATTCGAGGGTCAGCACTGCTACAGACCCCAATGAGTTGCTGACGATGCTTGGACACATTCAAGACGCCAACCCGAATTTGACCTTAGTCGAAATAAAGGCGCTGGCATATGACGAATACATAAAGACCGAAAAATGGATAAGCCTTAACTTAAGCTATGCAGGCACCACAGCATTGACATCCGAAATCAACGTGTTGTATGCCGCAATTTCGGCGCAGTATCCGGCATTGAACCCCTATGAAATAAGAGCCAAGAGTTGGGACGCATTCGGAGAGGAATTCGAGAACGAAGATATGGTGTCGCTGGACGCATTGAGAGACAAAGCAGCTGCCGAAAATCCCGAAACCACAGAGATTGAAGAGCTTGGCGCCATTGCTTGGGATATGTGGCTAAAAGGCACCGCGTTCAAGGAGTGGTTCATAAAAGAAGCCAAAGCCGCGCTTTGCATAGAAGAAGAATACGATGTACAGGGTGCGCCGGGGTATCTTGACGGCGGCATTGACGGCACAAAAACAGTCACGCTGTTGCTGCAATTGACGAAGGGCGGTTACATTTATACCCAGACCTTCAAAATCAGATTGCTTTTCCTTGATCTGTCGCCACTGCAATATTACAGCGACATGAATGGCAATCAAATTATCGGTCAGATTCCGAAGAACAATCCTCCCTCGGAATTATCGGTTGCCGTAAAGACGGATTATAACAAAGACAGCGATTATGTCGGCGGTATCAATCCATATGACTCAAGGCAGCAAATGGTCTTTGATATGCTCGATTATTTTGCCGGAAATGAATTCAGCGGCGACATAGTCTCAAAGATTATCGGCGGCAAGCAAACAAACGTAAAGATACTTAATATTACCAACATAACTTGGAAAATTCCCGCAGACAGCGGAAGCGGAAGTGTTATCTACTCATCCTCTTTCACAATCGGGAATGTAACGTACCGGTCGAACCTATTGAGAATGGTGTTGGTGTAAGATATGAAACAGCTACTGGAGGCTATACAGTGAAGAGAACAACAAAAACCATAGTTTTGATTGTGCTGACGGTGATTCTGGCACTGACCTTGTTGGCGTGTGCGCCAAAAACAGGGTTGCCGACGCCGCTACCCGATGAAGTGGGTCCGACGACTCCTATTTTTAACATAAACAAGAACCAGCTTATGCGGAAAATAAGCGACGGAATGCTTGTTGGCGCCGAAAGAATAGAGGATAGCCAGGAAACATATGTCAGCTCTGTTTATACCATACATACGGGATACATAAACTACACAATCGACTATAAGGCGAACTATGCCTCCAGACGCCAAAACAGTCAGATTTATGTTAAGGTATTCGACAACAACTATCACATGAACCGTATATTTATCTATTACAACAAAGGAGATTTATTCTTACAGTCCCAAGGCGAAAAACACAGTATACCCGACTTTGGCTCGACAAATATGTTCGATCTGTTCTTTGAGCTTGTCACGATATTCGATATGTCCGGCACCTTTATCGGACAGACCATGTCCGACCTCTTCAACCCCGACAATATCGGCGCCAACTTGAGCCCGCTTGTCGACCAGAGCCGTATGAAATACATAAAGGTCACCGACACCGCCGAGTCTATAGAAATAAGAGATGTCAACCTGAATTACGGACAAATCAAGATTCAGGTTAATGACATGATAAAAAATACTTTCGAGAAGTTTGAGCGCAAGTTTGACTTGCTGAGCTTAAAATATTTGGGACTGCGCATCAGCGATCTTGCCATTCTTGAGATTGCCACAATGACGGGTGACTTCATAAATGTCCGACTGGACAAGCAAGGCGTCGAAACGGTGATATTCGAAGCCAGCGGTGACATGGCGGACGGCATAAACACCTTTGACATCGATATGACAGTAGTCGCCAGGGAAGGCAAGGGCGAAATAAAGATTGACCCTACCGAAAACCCCTACACGAACACATATCCCGAGATGCTTATGGGACGCTACAACTACGGCGGCACGCTGTTTGTACCCTTCTTTGATATGACCTACGACGCAACGCTGCGTACCATACTTTCATCGACCGACAACACCGTCAACCAAGTACTTTTCACTATTGACAGCGTCAATGAAGAGATGGGCGGTCTTTTTTATAAGGACCAAATGCTTTATGTCGATATATCGGGAATGAGTCGACAGCTGAACGGAGCTATCGAACTCGATAAGCTCAATCTGCCCAAAGTAAAGTTTGAGGGCATAAACCTAGCGCAGGAAATTACACTGCTCATAAACGATGTACTAAAAATTGTGCAGTCTTTCCGTCAAGATGACGACTACGGCGAGAACGAAGAGCTTATGCAGCTGGTTCTCGACAACATTTATTCCGACGAAAAGACCAACACCATATCCATAAACATAACAAAAGAACTCATACAGCAACTCTATGGAGAGGATATCGACCTAGTAGATTTGCTGGCGCAAAAACTAAAAGTAGACCGTGCGCTGATTGCGCAGATACTCGGCGACAACGCATTGGAGAACGCCGTACTGGTGCTTTCTTATAATGTAGAAAACGGAGATATCGGTGTCGACCTCTATGACGGCGACTTCCTTGTCTTCCAATTGAGACTGTCTGTCATTGACCCTCTTCCCGGCGACAACTTGGTTTATCCCGAATCTTTCAACCCCGATTATTTCTATTGGTTGGAAATTCCCGACAACACCATACTTTCTATCGACGGTTCGCTGTCCATGCAACAGGTTTCGAAAGTACAATTTGATCAGCTTTTCGGCGCGCTGTTCGGAGACATAACAGGACTCAACACCCCATATACGTTGTACAGCAATGAGGTACTCAACTTCTCGTTGGACGTCATGCAGGTGTATAGCTATGCCGAAAATGCCTCCGGAGACAACGAACGAACCATCGAACAGGTCATGAAGTTCGAGATTTTCAAAAAAGAAGTGTTGCAACTGGGTGTGTATTCTTCTTCGGACCCCAATTATTTGCTAGTGAATTTCAACGTGCCGATAGGTCCGTCGGGTAGCGATAAAGACGGCATTCCCTACAAACAAAGCGCGCTGAAATATCGAATAGAACGTCAGAAAGTCAAGGACGCTTTCAATGAGTTGCTCGGAGAGGACAACATTTTTGTAATGGAAAACATTATGGATGTCCTCAGCAAGCTGCTGAGTTCTGTGCGCGACAGCAAGAGTATGCAGTTGCGATTCATCAACTCAAGTTTGGCGTTCAATCTGATTTCGGACACCGTGAAAGAGATTATTGGCATCGACAACCTGAACGCCTTGCTTCAAGCGCGCGTAAGATTTGCGGTGACGGCGGAAGAGTATCTCGACATAAAGAATATAGAAAGTCAATTTTCGACACCCAATGTTCGCCCATTGGAGAACCATACCTTTGAAAGTATATACAAGACACAATGGCACGAATTTGTTTATTCGTACTTCGGCGATAATCTTATGCGCCTAAAACTGACTTTCCTTCCCGGTTCGGTTAAGATAGTTTCGGGCAAATATTTTTATCAGCCCAGAGCAAAAATACTTGATGTAATATCGACTTATTATGTAACAATTCTTGACGGAGACAATGGCATAAAGATTGTCGAAGCCGTTCTCGATCCCGATACCCCGAGGAACAAGGACGCTGCGCTCAGCGCCACGCATCCGATGAGTATCGACCCGTCCACAACATCCACCCTGCCCGGACGCATTTCTGTGTTGTACGATGACGGCACTTTCGGAGATGTGGAATATATTATTGAGGGCTTTGACATCAGCAATATCACCATATCGGGCATGCCTCGCGCGGAATATTGGCTGATTATCGGCAAAGAAAGTGTGGCAGAAAAGAGCTTTTATATTGCGGTGCAGGTACTCGGAAGAGTAATAGTGCCCTTGAGTGAAGTCATAAAAGGCGAAGTTGTATACATGAAGAGCGACGAGGGCGTACCCGTAGTCGCAGAGGTTACGGTTGACCCTTATTCATATGCCATACGAAAGGCAGAGAATCCGTTATGGTCGCCGCTGCCCTCGAGTTTGATATTGAGTTTTGAGTCGCCCGACGGAATAGAAGACGGCGACATAATCCCCATAACGAATATTGACTGGGATTTCGATTTCTTCAATATACAATACAACGGCGGTGTATTTTATTCACACACAATGTTCAACAACCTGCCAATAGCGCTGAAGCTCAACGTAAAATCAAAAATAGTATCTTATTTGCGGTTTGTCGACTCGGTGAACCTCAATCTTCCGATTGACGAAAGACCTTATAGCGAAGCCATAGGGCAATATACCGTTGATGTGTTGCAGACGGAAACGTATACTTTCCCCACGAGCTCCACGGGGACGCAAGAGCTTAGATTGTATTATGAAGATGGCACATACAGAATAATAGGCAATCGCGACCATACTTTGGACGATTTGAATTATTATAAGAATTATTTGCCGCTGATACTTCAATGGAAGCATAAAGAAGTCAACGAAAACTCGGTACGACTTGTCGGAACAAAGGCTCCGCTGGGTATCGAAGACAAAAACATAAACACAACGACGATAGGCAACGAGGGCTTTACGATAGGTACGCAATCCATAAGCTTGAATGTGCTTATGCCGACAAGAGCCGAAGCCAGCATAGGCAATGCAGGAAGTATTTTTGCCATAACAGCTTATGGCAGATTGGGTGACGGCAGTTACAACTTTGAAGCGCCTGTCAAAGAAATGACATCGTATTCAAATTCTGCGTTTAGTTCCAATCAAGCTTTGGGACAGTTTTTCGATTTCAACCCCTACAACCAAAAACCTTTGCCGAACAAGGTGTATCTTGATGTCATCCAAGGTGGAGAAACAAGGGTACAACGCAAGGCTTACGACATCAAATGGGAAGAATCGGATGTATTGATGGCAAGACACACCTACAACGGTGTGGGACAAATAATCTATACGGATTATATACTCAGAAACGTCTCTACAGACGAAGAGCATTTGCTTGTGACGGGTACTCTTGGCGACGGCAAGCATACGATATCAGTGCGGATGATTGTTCGCAATCTTGACGCGCTCTATCAAGATATTACTTTCGAGGGCATGGAAACCAACGAAACAAGAAAGACCGTAGACCCTTACCTTGCCTACAACTTCCCGTCATACTATACTTTGATGCTCAAGAACGGCACCGAAATAAAAGTCGAAGATGTCAAATGGTTCATTGTGTTACAACCGGGACAGAATTGGATGCTCCAATTGTACGGCAGGAGCTATCATTGGATATACGATTATTTGCAGTATCTTGAGGATTTGTCGCAAGGCAACCCCGTCGGTTCACTCGATGACATCATTCCCGACGGTTTCAGCGTACCGACAGCCGAGGAACTGGATTATTTCCGACTGCTTCTTGAAAAAGGCGAAATTCCCATAGACAACAAATATGTCTTCTCCTATCTGGGAGGCAACTATAACATAAAGAGTTATGTCGAGGCTACGGACACTGTCATTGCGCAAGAGGTTTCTCTGTCTTTGACTGTCATATCCCGCAATGTTCTGCTGGTTGACACCGACAACGGTTATACTCGGCTGGACATCTATAATACCGACGATTCGCAACCGGCGGAGTTGTATTCGCTGGATACCTATCTGGCAGAAAGCACAACGATGCTGTCCCGTCTTGAATATCTGCGCAGATACAATGACGAATACGACCGCACCATTCGCCGCATAAACAATCTATTGACCGACCGCAGAAGAGAAAATCCCGAGCTGTCAAACGTAGTTTTGAATGCAAATGTATATGATGAATATAAATACATATCTTCTGTAACCGAACAAGCGTTGCTGGTTTCGCACTACAACAACGTCTATGGGCAATATCCCAATTCACCCGAGGAAGAACTCAAGTTCTTTGCTCTTCAGAGTTATATGTCCGAAAAGACCGTCACCATCAACAAGGCGAGAACCGGCATATATTTCGGAGACAACCCCGAAACCTCGATGAATAAATATCTGCTGAACGTGAGATGGACGAACCTTGACGAAATCATCACAACGCTACAAAACAGCTCCGGCGCCGCTTTGGGTATCAAACTTGAAGGATATCTCGGTTATGGACAAATAAACCAACAGTTGGTGAGAATTCCGTTCAAGATTACACGCAGAGAAGTGACGACTTTCAGTTTCAACAGACTAAATACCGGAGACAGCGAGCTGTTGACGGTAGACTATAGATATGTATATATATCGGATGAAGCAGAAGCTGTCTCGATGATAAACACCATAAGCGACAACGTGTTGTTCGACAACGATATTCCGCAGCATCAGAAATCAAAAACGATTTTTGACAGACTTTATGGCATTTCTTTGGATATCGACAGACTGATAATGGAAGAAGTCGAACAAATCATCTACAACGCCGACGAAGAGACGCGGTATGCGCTTATACTGGAAGAAATCATTCGACTGCGCACCGAAAATATCCGCAAGGTTTTCATAAACCTCAAAAAACCCATGGGCTTGACGCAGGATGACGGCGACGGCAACATGGTATTTTTGGCGCCCGGCGAATATTTCTATGAGGTATTGTCCCAAGTAAGTTTGGAATTCAATGCCGATCGCAGCACGGCAGGATATTTCGCGCCGAGATTTATCCTCGGAAACGGAGATACTCTGACGCTGCAAAAGAAAGATTTTGACGAGAAGTTGTTGCTCCCCGTCATAAAAGAAACAGATCCCATGACAGGTCTTGAGTATGCGGTTATCGACATATTGTTGACACACCTTTCTGCCGGCAGCTGTGAATATCCTGTCACGGTACGGTTCAGAGCCATTGTCGACTCGAAGGATGTCGAGGACGGTCGTCCGACGGAAAGCGAAATCGATCCTTTCGACGAAAACGGAAATATAAGATTTACGCAAGGCTACAAGCTTCCCGAAAGAATCACCATAAACTATAGATATTCACAAGCCGTCACCTTCAAAATACCCGTAGGCGATCAAACGGGCTCCTGGAGAATAAACGGAGAAGTCCTCGAAAACGGCACTATTCCCAAGGAACAAATAAATGTACTCAACCCCTCGATTCTCGACTATACAACGATATTGCCGTGCAGTCAGGGAGAGTTCACCTATCACATAAGTTTCCCGCAAAAATATATCGGAAAAACGAGATATAACGCGCAAGCCGAAGACCGCGCCTTCCAAGCGCTGGACATTCAGAGCGGTATTATCGAGATCGACAATATTTATGAAATCTACGATCCGAGCAAACCAAACGGATTCGATATAACAAAACTGCCCCATATCATAAACCCGTACACATACGAGTCGGGCGAAGTCACCTTCGACACAGGGGATGATGTTATCGAAACTTTCTTCAGCATAACCAGCAACAATGCGTATTCTGTTGAATGGACATTAGCGAACGAATGGATAAACCGAAAAATAGACCACAACGGAACGACCGTCATAATAGACGGCGAATTGTCGGTGGAGCCTGTGTTGTTTGCGACGGCGAAGTTGGATTCATATTTTTATCTCTCAAGCAATGTCACAAGACAACTCAATCAAGAAATCGAACTTTACATAAAAGTAAAGCCCCTTGCCAATCCGATAATCGAGTTTGAAGGACTGATAGACTACAGCGACAACAATTATATCAGTTTCGACCCGTACGACGACCCCAACAATTATGGCGGCAATCTGGTGTTGCCCAAAAACGGCTTGACGGTTTATTTCAATAACAACCTGAACGATTCGCACACTTTTGACGCCAGAGCAATACTGTCGTACGAGATGCTTATGGCGGATTCGACCAATATTGTCCGCGCTCACCTTTATGATGCTCTTATGAAAAGAAGCAACACTTCGGATGTCGAGAAGAGAGCTTATCTCAAGACACAGCTGAGCAGCATAATATCGGCTTATGCGGCAGGAATGAATATCAGCATAGCGCAAGCCACCGAGAATATTTATTCTGCGGCTTTTGATGCAGTGCTTGAAAGCGGTTCGATGCTGCAAGCAGAAAGACAAGAACAAAGAACCTTCCTTATAGATTTCGCCTCAAGTCTTTTGTCGACTCATTACGGTTTTTCGGATTCCGCCGCATGGCTCAAGTTGATGCAGATAAATGGTTCCGAAAGCGCAAAATCGGCTATCATAATGGATTATATTCGTACACTGTCGGGCTTCAACGAAGTCGGCATCATCAGAGATTTGTCGGCGCTTTATGCCGCCTATAATTTCTTCCTTTCGGGTGCATCCCAAGCAGAGAAGCAAGGCATAGTATCGATGTACCTAGCAGCATTCAGCGCAACCCAAAAGGCGTCCATAACGGCTCTTCTTGAGACGCGGGACTTGTATAGCGGCGAAAGAATGCTGGCTCTCGAAACAATAAATCAGCAGGGCGGCATCCCCGACCAAATGCAACGTTATGCCCAAATATTCGATTTGGTAATGGAAATGGTCAGCGTAAACAGCCGACTGGACATATTGCGTCTTGCTCTTGCAGAGAGCAGTTTTTGCCAACTTATCGCATCTTCGACGACGGAAACCAAAGAGAATGTGTCGAAGGCATTGTTGTTCATCGAGCTTGCGGCAGTGGTACAAAGCAGAACCGACTATCTCGGCGCTATGAGTATGAGTATGGCAAGAGCAATGAACGGCTGGATAAGCAGTGAAGACACTTTCGCGTATATGTGGCAAAGACATATTGCCGCGACGATAGAAAGGGCAGACTATTTGAGCCTTAAGACGCTTGTTGAGACCTATATGTCGGTGGCGTCGGCAATGAGCATAAACAGGACAAAAGAAATTGTCTTCAGCAGGCTCATAAATGTCTATGATTATAATGAGACTGATATGCAGAACTACTTTGGCTCATCGGGTGATGAGATTGCGGCAAGAATGTTGCAGATGGCTGTCAGCAACGCGCAAACGCAGCTTCAAGATTGGCAAATACAAAGAGCCAAATCGGCAGTTTGGCAATCCATAACCGCCGCTTTCACCGATGACGGAATATTGGCAAGAGTACTCAATGGGGAGAACGACACCGAGAACACCGGAAGAATCGACACCGTTGCCGTCAACGCCTTGGCATATGAGAGGTTGAGACTTTCGCAATACCTTCCTATATTTGAGGCTAGGTTGAATGCTTTGGAAGATCAAATAGTCGATCCCAATCAAGAACAAAGAAGAGCAGCCATTTATCGGGCATTATATGATGAAAGCTCCCTCGACGAAAAAGTTATACTTGCAGAGCTTATGGCGGCTTCTTATTATTCCGTATCCGACACACAGAGTTTGGTCGGAGCCGTTCCCTATACTCAGGCAGGGCACAGCGTAGTTGAAATTGACAGCAACATTTTATATCTGATTCTATATTTACCCGACGGTCAAACCATCAATGTTACGCTGAACATTTTTAGCAGAGAAATAAAAGAAGTGATGGTCCCCAACACAATCACCAACGAAACAGGAGGCGAGGTCAAAACGGCGCAAATCAATATACCCAATATCTATTATATTGATCCATACAACTCCGAGACCTTCAGACTGCCTTCGAAGGCTGAATTTGTCTTCGAAACAGGCTATAATCTTGTGCTTGACATAAACGAGTGGCTGGATTATGACAACAATGTCTTCTATACCAGAGGTCAAAGCTTCGATGAAAACGCGATTTATTATTACAATCTTACCGAAAACAGCTATCGCGGCGGACATTATACGCTTAAGTCATATCTTACTTATGGCATCGGCGTCAATGCGGAAAGACAGCTTTTCGAAATACAAATAATTGTGCTTAACCGCACACTGAAACAGCAGTATACCGAAAGTTTTGATTTTGAGAATCCTATTGCAGGCAGACGTCAAGACATTCCCTCGAAACTGACAAATGATATGTTTGTCGGAATTGATGTCTATTATAAGAATTTCATTGCCCCCGAGTATTATTACTCCAATTTCGGCACGCCTGTTGTGCCGCAAATCGACTGGTCAAAAACCTCATACAATGAGTCGGGACTCAACGATTCGGATATCCTTGTTTCGGGAGGCTTTGATATCAATGTTTTGGGGTATCTCTATTATGACAACAACTTGCTGATAAAGACATATCAACAAATATGGCAAGCGCTCTACAATCAATTTGCCGCCACCACAAAACCATTGGCATGGGAGAAGTTCTTTGAAATCATGGTCAGCGGAGAAAGAGTCGTAAAGACGATTTTTGCAGGAGAGGCCGCCGTCCAAATAAAGGCGCTCGACGACCTAATTTATGATGAACTATATATTCAGGCATACAAAAATACCGTAAAAAATGCCAATGTAGACTTATTGGGCAAGATACAGAACTTGATGGAAACGCTACGCAACAACAACATCGGACTTATCGCAGACGAGAGTTCGGAATTGTGGTACATAGTATACTATCAAGATCTCGAAGCAAAAGCCAAGAATTCCACCTTGTCAGAAATGGAAGCCGAGGTTTGGAGCGCGCTCTATTCCACATATGTTTCCGAAGAGATAACCACCATAAGCCTGCTCCGCGCCCAAAAGTGGGATGAGCTTTTTGCCATGGCAGGCATTTGGCAGGCTCAGCAGAAACAAACGGCTTTGAGCTATCTCGACCAGGCATACAATGTGTATAGAGATTTTATGCTGGTATCGACATGGGAAACTCTCGAGTCGGTAGCCACCTTCAAAGAAGCTGTGGTTATGTCGGAGATTGTCGAAAGGTTGCGTCAGCTTTATGGCTCTATCGAACAGGCAAAAATAAGAGGTTGGGACTTCCTTCGCAACGATGACCGCACAAAAGGCATAATCGGCGAAACGGCGCAAGTCAACATCACGGCAAAGAGCTGGGATTTCAACGAGATACGCAATATGATTGACGAAATAATCTCTGAAATTACCTTCAACGCCTTCACAAAGACCAGCAACGACAACACCTTCAAAGTTACATTTGAGGTGCTCAACACCCTGCTTATCGAAAGACTCAACGAGGCTTTGAACGATACAATACTTGCATACTATGACGATTATCGCGATGACGCACTGGACCTTTTCAAGCAGATGCTGATGGATATTGCGCTCGAAGAAGTCAACGCAGTCGATCAAGCCAACGACGGTTTGAACGGAAATGCCCGCAAAGAGCAAAATTGGGACGATTTATTTGACATAAGAACATACGAAGCGACAAGCCCGATAGATGACACCAGAGCCGACGTCGAAGCGTCGGGCACAACCGAACAATATGCAAGAGACATGATAGTTTGGCAGCGGTTGCTTGAAGGCGCCGGAGAATGGCTCGACGAAATGACCCAAATTTATATAGATACAGGACTATTGGGCGTACCCGATTACCAAAGATATTATTATGCCGTAGATACATACAGAGCTTTGAGAGTCAGTGTCTTCACCGAAGAAATGAACCAACTATTATCAAAAGCTTATTTCAATGAGAGCCATAATGCCTGGAATACAGTATCAATGAATCCACAAGGTTATGGGGAGACTGCCGCAAGCATAGAATACATTCTTCTCAAGGACGTTTTGAGAGAAGCTTGGATGGCGCTTGAGGGATATTCGACTGCGCAGCAGGTTTCCGCAATGAGGAGTCACTTGAATTCGTCGGCTTATGGCGTGTTGCAATACTCCAGAGGCTGGATAAGCTATTATAACTCCTTGTCGATACCTGATGCCGCCCGTAAGAGCCTTATGGATGACCTACGGTTGTATTATTATGGATTTGACACAACCACGGGACAATATGCAGGATATGGCGCAATCTACGACTATATTTCACTGCATCCCGAAAGCATCGGAGAAACCCTTGAAGAATTGAACAGTTTGAAGGCGGTTATAGCAGCCGAGATGGCGGGCGAAAAGATGCAAAGCATCGTTGTGGAGACCATAAGAAGGTTCTTCAATTATAGCGCTGCCATGACGGACATTTATCAAATATACCTGGACGATTTGAAGAGAGATGCATGGGCATATCTCATCGAGCGGAAACTTTATCCCGCCGAAATGGTTGCGTTGCTTCCCGACAGCGTGCTGAAACCAGTAGCGTGGAACTTGCTTTATGCGATGAGAGAGCAGACTGCCACGGACGAGCACGCTCTGATTGACGGATACTTCAACAGCATAGCCGCCGATCTGATAGATCAACAGGCAAAAGACGCATACGATTATCTTTTGGCGCTCAATGCCGGAACTGTCGACGAGGATCGCCAAAACGACATATTGAACGGGCTTGACAGCGATGCAATCAAAACAGTATTATGGCAGGAGTTGTTCGCCGTTTCCGAAGGTAGCGACAAACTGTCAATGGAAAGCACACTCAATCAAGTTATTCGTGAGGGCAAAGTATCGGGCATTGATGCAGAATCCATCAGCTGGAACAGACTGCTTGACAAGAACGAAACCTCTCCCGCCAGAAAAGCCCTCATGTCTGAGATGTACGAAACATACACGAAGGCAAGAGCCTTTGAGCTTTACGTAATTGAGAAACATGAAGAAAGCTCGCAAACAGAGGACGATTTGTTGGATTATTATATCCAAAGCTACAAAAAGAGCAAGGTTTGGGAGGAGCTTAACAACGAAGCAAACTTAGAGAGACAGCTTCTCATGGATGATATCATTATGGCAATCGAGCATGCCGACGAAAATATCCGCCGCGCTATGTCGCTTGACGTACTTGTTGGACTTGTACCCGAGGAAGCCGACATAATCTACTTGCGTGTTCAGACAACGCAGCTTGAATACGGCAACAATGAAATTAAACAACAAATCAAGTCAATAGAGTGGGATACATATTATTCTGCCGCAAGTACGCAAAGACGGCAGGCAATGGATGTCATTCTGAACAATTATTCAAATATCCTCAAAATTATTGACCGCAAGGCAGCTGCTTTAGATGACAGTTCTTTCCATAATTTGATAGGCGCTACGGAGAGCCAAGCCTTAGAAGACAGACTCCGGACGCAATTCGACGCGTTGCTTGAAACCTTCTTCTATGTGAAGACCTATGACGACCTTTACACATCGACTTTCACCGCGGAGCTTGACGATTGCTACGACTATGTATACCAAAGATTTTTGGTTATGCACTATGACGGAGACGTCGAAAAGATTGATGTCGACACCATAAAGAAGCATGCGCTGTTGCGTTTAAGGGAACTTCATCGCAAAGAAAGTATGGATTATTATAATGGTATTTTGCAATCCGGACTTGCGGCTTATGTCGTAAGCTACAAGGCTTTGGCTTGGCAAAGATATTATGATTATAACCTGGAGAATAATGAAGAAAGGGCTGAGGCTATGGACAGCATTCTTCATGGCGCCGTGACAAGCATTATGGATACTCTGCAGGCAGAAGCGCTGGATAGGCTCTATCAAGCGCTTGCCGAAGACGCTACTTCGAGAATAACAGCTACGGAAGAAAATCTCATCAGCACCATAAAGCAAAATGAATTGTGGATATCGCTGTTCGGCGAAGACCTCGACGCGCTTAAAGATATGCTCGGGGACATTTTGCCCATTGACGACAACAATCTTACTTTGAAAGATGAGGCGTGGCAGACACTTATGTCACTGCTTAATCAAAGATCGACATATTTCACGTTGCTACTTGTTCAGAAAACGCAAACTCTTGAACAGTATCCGCAGCAAACTCAAGACTACAGAGATACAAGCAGCTGGGATGCGTTGTATCAGCTGGGAGTGCCGGGACTTGCACAGCTTATGGATGAAGTACTTGCGACATATGGTCTTTTCGGCGACAGCAACAAACATCTGGCGTTCAGAGATCTTGAAATCATGCTGACTACCGACCATACACATCTCGACCGCATGGAAATGATGCGCGCACTTGTTTTTGGCGAGAATACGCAACTGTCGGAGAAAGAAATAAACGCCCAAGCGTTCGATCGAACATGTGCAAATTATGTTGCAATCGCAAGCCGTCTTGAAGAAGCGGTGTTGGACATAAAGCATAATGCATGGCAGGTCTTTGTTGCCGAAAATTCCGGCAATGTTTTGCTAATCTCTCTTTTTGAAGAGATGTACGTTCTCGAGCTTTTGTATCAAAACAATGACGAAAAGCGCGCGGCAACGGTATGCTGGGACAGATTTGTTAATATGACCGTAAATATCGAAGAAACGCTGGCATCTGCCGATCAGAGGTATTCCGAAGACGAGTTGAGAGCCTTCTCTATCGGCTGTATCCTTGATTTGTTGGGCGGCGACGAAAGAGCGGTATTGCAAAATGCGCTTGACGAAATAGTCATAAATTATACCGCCGATCAACTTTGCGCAATGGTTTATGACATAGTGTACAGCGCAAGCATACCTGTCGAAAAAGCCGCAATGAAACAATTGTATGATATTCAAGCATCGGGAGGCGGTACCGTAGAAGCTATCAAGATGCGTACGCTGAACGCATACAAAGCACAAAAAAGTCAAAACGCCACAAGTGTTATTGATGATGCTTATGAGACATTGAGCGACAGCGAAAAAACAGCGCTTTTTGCAGCATTCCACACTCCGACAATCAGTGACCCAATTGAGGTATATACACTTGATCTTGCCGAGCAATATTGGAATGGAGGCAAGATCGATACTGCATATGGCAGAATCAATATTTTCTGGGATCTTGAGGTGTTGGAAGACGGCGGCGACATAGCCAAGATCTTTATCGGCAACGCCTACAAAGCCATAGACAATGTCGACAATGAGTTTAATTATCAAACAAATGTTTTTGAAGTAAATAACTTCATATATAAGAACAGACAGATTATCATCGAAAAACTCGATTTCTATGGGGAACTGAACATATATTCGGGAGAGGAAGTCATCGATGTAGCAAACTACTACAATCAACTTGTCATAGACCCCCTCAGCCCATATATCCCGCAAAAGGTAGCGGCATACGGCAGTATCACAGGAGTGACACCCAATGTCGAAATAGACGGCGAGTTATACAGCTATATCGGCGAAGTCGATGTCAGTTTTGAGAGCAGAATAAACGAGTTCTTGTATGACGACGAGGGCGTTGCCGGAGAAAGCATGACGGCAACGGTTTCCCCGGGACTTGGCGAGGGATCGCAGAATATTACCATAACGGTGTATTATCTGAACCGTCAACCGATTACGTACTACGTCAACAATCAAGATTATACCGTAGAAATGCTTGATGAGGATCTCAACCTTTATCCCTTGAGCATGAATATCGGTGACAATAAGGTGTTGACGGTTGATCCGCTAAACGACAATATTTATAATACCAACACAAACAAATATATTCTGCCGAACTCTTTGGTGGTTATGTTTACCGACGCTTATGCCGACGGTGTCATCTCGACGCTGTTTATGAACGGTGTCTTCAACAACAGACTGGACATAAGCGGCATAAACTGGAACCTTATGGGCAAAAGCATTACGCTAGCGGGGATTGCGCCGTCGAATATCAGCATTGACGGTTATACCGTAGACAACCAAAATATCGTCTCGACAGCTCAAATGAACAGCGATTTCTGGAAAATACAGCTTGACGTTCTTGAGAAAGAAGTAGACAGAACTTTGGAAGTCAATCAGCAGGGGCAAGGCGGCATAATTCTGGCGTCACAAAGCGGCGGTCTGTTGACTGCCACCAAAAAGATAGACCCCTACAATGTCATGGTATCTTTCCCCGACCATGTGAGAGTAGAATTTACCGACGGTTCGGAATCAAAACTTTTGACCAACATCTCATGGCAGTTTGCAGAGGGACGCGGACTTGAATATCTGCAACTTCCCGAAGTAATTACCGGCGCCATCGGAGAAAGCGCAATGTTCATAACTGCCGGTTTCAAGTGCGTCAGTGAGACTATCTGGATAAACTTCCCCATCCAGAAACGTCATATCGACATAAGCGTCGAGGGCTCCGAAGAAATAAGATATCTTGAAGGCGGTACGATTTATTTAATTAAGGGTGTAGACTTGATGACTCAGCTGAACAAGTACAGCAGTTTATACTACAACTTTGCCGATTACGGGCAGCCTGAGGACTGGTCGGAAGTGCCGTTAGAATTCTTGCCCAATGATGTCAGCCAAATAAGCACTGCCGAAGTAGGGACATACACCATTCGCGGCAGGTTGGGACAAATAAACGATCCCAACATAGTTTTTGAGATTGTTGTGATAGATCCCAAGCTATACGCCATAGATATCAACGGACAACTCAACCCGAAAGTCTATTATGACAGCTTGACTGCCGGCGTAAACACCTTCGGCGTTCGTCAAGTAGGCAAGGAGAATGAGGAGAACTTCCTCCCAAGCAACCTGGTACAACTCAGCGTCACCGATAATGGCGGCAATGTTGTTATAGGATACAATGAGTTCGAAATAACAGAAAGCTATTGGGACATTGCAAACAAAAAAGTTATATTCACCTGCGTATATACTTTCCTTGACGAGAGTGACGATGTCGAAAGGCTCGCCGGAGGATTGGGCGGTAGTCAGCAACTTTACTTTACAGTTTCGCTGCCGCTGAAGACTTATTTGTATTCGGCAATAGACGACACCATGGTACTGCGAGCCGGCAGCAATGACGGCACCAATATCCTGAAGTTGACTCTTGGCGAACCACTAAAAATGTCGGATCTCCCCAACGCAATTATGAACTACGGCAGAGAGAACGCTTTCGAAGTACCTCTGCTTTGGGATTTGCGCACCATAAATGTCAACAAAGCAGGCACCTACAACCTTTTCGGATATTACAGAGATTATACCTCGTCATATCCCAAGAGCAAGAACCTTGAGGTAGTCATCGACAAGGTTGACATAAGCAGTGCGGTTTCCACGCTGTATTCCTTGACTCAGACGTATACAGGATTGTATATCGAAGTGGTGCCGGTACTGCCGGATGTGCTGCGAGAGCAAGGCAATTATGCGCAATTACGGCTGGGCAGAGACATAATAGTCGAATATCTGACCGAAGAAAAATACATTCTTGAAGCTTTTGAGGAATTCAGCACGACACCGTACAAAGACGCAGGCGCGTATTTTGTCAGAATAACAGTTGAAGATTACAACACCTTCGGACAAAAAGTCTTCCGTATGCTCATAAATCCTATTGAGATAGACCCGAAAGACATCATATTTGAATACGGCGAAGGCGCACAAGATTGGGCGGTCGAGATTCCCGAATGGCCCGAAACAGAAGAAGCAAAGAACAGGCTGTTCTTCAATCAGTTCCGCGCCTACGCCAACCAAAATCTCGGCTCTAATGTTTCCGCAAGAGTGCGCGCGGCGGCTTTTGAGACCTTGAAGGAGAGTGTCGGTTTGACTGCGCAAAAGCTATTGACCGATCGTTATAACACCATATTAGCAAACAACTTCCCGCAATACGACACTTCCGATGTCGCCGAAAAAACCACTATTGAGCTTTTAACGAAAGCTATGGTTTGGGAAGAGATCGCTCCATACGGAGTCAGTGGCGAGCTGCTAGTGCCCGGTTGGCCGAAGAATTCCGACGAAAAACAAGGGCTTTTTGAAGAGGCGAAACAACAGCTGGAAGAAAACAGCGGCGACAAAGAAGCCATGGCTCAGGCGTATGACAATCTGTTTGCCCTTGTCATAGCTCTGGCACAGGTGCTCTTACAAAACAGATTCGACGAAATACTTCAAACCCGTTTCCCGAACTATCACGAGGCAACGGAATCTATGAAGACATTTATGATGATAGAAGCCAAGTCTATCGTGTGGTCCGAAATCACCCCCACCGGTCTAATTGGACAGCCATTAATAGCCAACTGGCCGAGAACTATGAATGAAAAAGAACTGATGCTTGATGATGAGTATGAATACCTGCTTAACCTCTCGCTGGCAGGCAGCGAAAGAGAGCTGTTCATAAAGCAGGTCAAGGCATTGGCATACAACGAGTTGCTTGCCACGGTATACGCCACGGCGCAAACAAAATTGCAAACAAGCCTTGATACGATTCTGCAGATTTATTATCCGTTATATAACACATACGGCGACGAACAGAAAGCTCTGATTCTTACCGAGGCAAAAAGCCTTGTTTGGGACCAGGTTGTGCCGGGTGACACCGTCACAGAAAAGAGCTATGTATATGACGGACAGGACCACATGCCCGTAGTTACGGGTATGCCGCAAGCAAAAATTATCGGTTGGCCACAAACTCCCGACGAAAAGGCAGCGCTGCTGGACTTTGCGCGTACCGAAAACTCCAACTTCACAGAAATCGAGGTACGGGCAAGGGCATTTGACAACCTTATGCAGCGGATATATTCCAACGTTTTTGCCTTGCAGAAAATAACTGATATCTTGAATTTGGTTATTGAGGAATTCTATCCCGCTTACAATTTGCCTTCGACGCCCTATGAAGAAAGACAGCAGCTGCTCCTTGAAGCAAAAGCAAAGGCGTGGGACTCCAGAATAATTTATGCCGATACGGTGGAGGAGATTTATTATTCCTTCACATACTGGTATGCCGACATGAGCAACAACGGCATGATTACCAACACAAGACCGCGTTCGGCAGGCACATATGAAATTACACTTTTGATAGATCCGCTGCTGAACCGCAACTACCGTCTAAAAGCCGATGCTGCCATTATGACGACAATCAGCATAAGAATAGCAAATATAGACAAAAACTTCCTGAATGAGATGGTTTATAGCGGAACGGCTATTATGCCCGAATGCCCGGGAATGCACGACGAAAACGGCGATCTGCCCGAAGGCGTCAGCATAGAATATACGTATATAAAAGACGGCAGAGCAGTAGAGTACATAAGAGATGTCGGTCAATATTTCTTCACCGCTGTCGTAAACGGCGGCAACAACTATCCTTCGTGGCAAAGCGAATCACTACTCATAAACATATTGAAGAAGGACTTGATTATTGATGTCGGTTTGGTCGAAAGCGGCTATCTTGAAAAGACGAAAGCCTTCAACAGCAGCGTAACTTTTGACGGTGTAGTAGGCAATGATTTGCCCTCGATGTTCGGTTATTTGGTTTGCAACAGCCCTGTCACCGACAAACATATGGTAGGTGATTATGATATCACTTTCCAAGGCTTCAAGTACTCCTATGACGACGAAAAGATATATTACCTAAACGCCGCTATACCTGCAGACGATGTGCTTACAATGAACGCAACACTCTTCGAAAACTATAACATAACCGTCATAAACGGCACCTATAGAATCAAAAAAGCCAACGAGAATGCCGTCATCATAAATGACAGAGCAGAACTTGACGCGCATTATAACGCTTTGCCAGAGGGCAATTCCGTCATCTGGTATCTTGCGGAAGGAAACTTCGGTGACCTAGTCATAAACAAGAACGTGGGTATCACTATCATAGGTTGCTATGACGTCAACGCCGTCTTTGAGACCTTCGAAAACGTCGAGGACAATCACGAAAGAACTATGAGCATCATAAAATCCGATGCCAAACACGTGGTGACAATCTTTGAAAGCGTAGTCATAAACAGAGGCGCGCTGACGCTGGATATAGTTAAGATCGGCGGCAAAATCAACAAGCAATCGATTTTTGTCGGCGCGGGTGCGTCTGCGGTAGAAGTAAGAAGAAGTTCACTTGTCCATACCGAAGTATTCGGTGACGGCGGTGTTTCGATACCTCAGAACGCAAGCGCAATATATTCTTCGCCCT
Source organism: uncultured Christensenella sp. (assembly GCA_964368435.1). Taxonomy (GTDB): domain Bacteria; phylum Bacillota; class Clostridia; order Christensenellales; family DTU072; genus DTU072. The sequence goes on from CAYJBS010000003.1 coordinate 27,597, forward strand.
CGTTCAAAGACTTGCTCAGAATAGACAGAACTTATGTCGAAGGTTTCACCACAGCGGTATACCTGAACGGCGCCGGTTCTTTGGAAGTAGTCAACAGCAGGTTTAACCGCAACACCATAACCGCAATACGATGCTACAACAATACAGTACACATAGAAGGCAGCCGTTTCGAGTTCACGGGAGAGAATGCGCTATATCTGGAAATGATAGATTATACCGTCATAAACAGCTCCTTCATGAGTAACAGAGTAGCCATAAAATCTCTGACCTCGAACACCTATGACTTGTGGCTGGAGAACACATTCGTAAACAACGTAAAGGACATAGTCGCACTATAATATAGGCTTTGTCACCCCAAAGTCTATATTTTGGGCGACAAATCCTCGGAAATAAATAACAATATGATATTGGAGAACAACAAAATTGACACCAAGAAACGCACTATTATATAATATGATTACAAAAAGGAGGCGAGCATGAAAAAAGCATATAAGATATCTTTAATAACTGCATTTGCGGTATTGTTACTTTTGCTTGTATTTTTGTCTTGCCAAGGCTACAACTATCCTCAAACACCGTCCGAAATAGTCGGAAAGAACACTTTCACACAAACTATGGTGGAGGCAGACGGCAATGAAGCAAATTTCTTTGCCAGCGGCGACGAGAAATTCAACTATCTTCATGACAAAGATGGTTACATTTTGTTGCGTGACAACGGCTATTTGGTCTATGCCCGAAACGACGAAGGCAGACCGCAACCGACAAAAGTCCGTTATGCCGCAGGCGCCGAAAGAATCAACTCTTTGCAAAAAATGGTGTACTCCGACATAAACTTCTCTGCCAATCCCGACTTGATTGCCCAGTATCCGCAGAGCGCTTCGGCGCCTTTGCTGTCACAAAGCAGTCCTTTCGAAGTGCGCCCGATAGTCAATATAGTCATTTATGTATGCTTTGCCGGAGAAAACGTCAGTTTGGACCGTCAGCAAATAGACAGCTTTTTGAGCGGACCGACAAATTCGCTTACTGATTATTATCAGCGCCTGTCGAACGGCAAAATAATGGTACATAACATAAACCCGTTGAACGGTGAGCAGATATACATCTACAAAGATTCACAACCGCGCAGCTATTATCAGCTCAAGAGAGGTTCTGCCAGCAGAGCGGCAAGAGAGAGAACACTTCTCAACAATGCCGTCACAGCCAGCAGACAGTATTTTCAACTTCAAGGACTTGACATAGATTCCGACGATGACGGCTTCGTAGACGCCGTAAATTTCTTGATTGCAGGATCGCCATACAGTGAGTGGGGCGGCATGCTTTGGCCCCATTCGTGGGATCTCGACGACATCTCAAGCGGCAATTCAGCGACAATTTCGGGCTTGAAAGTCAAGAAATACTCTTTCAATTTCCTCGGACAGCTTACCGTAGGGCTACTGGCTCACGAATTTGCGCATGTGCTGGGCGTACCCGACTTGTATCACTATGACGACGCCCATGTTGCCGTAGGCAACTGGGATCTTATGCACTTTGAGGCGGATAATCCACAATATATGACAACGCATTTGCGTTATAAATATTTGAAAGCAGTCGAAGAGGAACAGATAGGGATTATTGATTATAATGGCATCTATTCGCTAAAACCGACAACGCTTACTTCTCGCGGAGAGCTTGCGGCATACCGCATAAATTCCTCAAGACCAAACGAGTATTTTATGGTAGAATACCGCAACAACAATGTTACGGGTTATGACTCTTCTCTGCCTGGCTCGGGGCTCATCGTATACAGAATAAAACAAAATGTCACAGGAAACTCACTTGCCAAAAAGAATGACAAGAACAATCCTGACGAATTATACATATTCCGTCCGAGAGTAGTCACCACGGGTACCGAGGCGAACAATTCTTTGGCAAACCTCAACAAAGCCTTTTTGTCGCCCAGCAACGCTGTTTTTTCTTCGCTTGGTGCCAGCCTTCAACAAAAACCTGCCTCAAGCTATGACCCCACGACGATATACTTTACCGACGGCTTGAACAGCGGCATTGTCATCAATTCGCTTTCCATAAATGACGGCGAAATAGTTTTTGAGGTTCGACTGTCCGGAGGCAACAGCGTTGACGACGATTATTTTGTCAACAAGATTTCTCTGAAGAACGCAGGTCTGATCAACAACAGCCAATTCAGCGGCGTGTATGCCGATATGACGGTGGCGGACGGCATGGCTTTGAGCAACATGAACAGCATTGTTGCAGTCCTGAAGACCTCCGACAACAGAAAGACCGCCGAAATAAGGCTTGACAGAGCCAAGTTCATACTATCCTACGACCAAGAGCTTCGCAATTTTGCGGTGCGATTCATCATAAACGACAAGGGCAACCACAATCTTTCCACGGTATTTTATGACAATGACTGGAAGAACTATGACGAACCGTCAAATATCGAACTTTATGTCGTAGACAGCGACAACGATATGATCAAGCTTGCATCATATTCAATAAGTCAACAAAACGCATCATGGCAATCCATACAGATGACCAATACCGTATTCAAACCATCGGTATCGGCATCTTTAAGAATGACTATAGGTATCCGAAATGACGGAAAAGCTTTTGCTTCATCAATTGATGACCTTCCGGAAGAAATAGATGATGTCATTGCTGCATCTGCCGGAGCGTATCATATGCTTATTCTCAAGAGCGATTTGAAGGTTACGCATTTTGGCAGTCTGAATCAGAACGAAAACAATGTAGGTTCCTGGGCAAACATCATAAAAGTAGCGGCAGGAGAGTATACCTCGTACGGACTTGATTTGATGGGCAGAGTATTTTATGCCGGCTCAGGAGCTGCCGCAGGAGTGGCGGCTTGGACGGACATAATTGATATATCAGCCGGAAACAGACATGTTGCCGGCGTCAAATCAAACGGCAGAGTAGAGGCTTTGGGAACAGGCACCGATGCGCTTGCCGTGGGAACTTGGGAAAACATAACAGCAGTGGCTTGCGGCAACGATTTTACTGTCGGCTTGACAAAGAGCGGCACAGTTATTGTCACCGGCAATTTGGCAAACAAGACGCAAGCGACAAATTTACGCAACATAACAAAGATTGCCGCCGGCGATCAGCACATGCTGGCACTGGACCAAAAAGGCAGAGTCTTCGCCATTGGACAGGACTTGGAAGGCAACTGTGACGTGTCGGGATACTATGACATTATCGATATCGCCGCAGGCAACTACCAATCGGTAATGCTGCGAGAGGACGGCAAGATTTTTTATGCCGGCGTCAACACCAATAGCACCAATGACATTTCGCAAAATTTGATATATTTCAACAATGATTACGTAGACGTAACTTCATTGCTCTCACCTTTTGAAGGAAAAATAATGAAGACAGGTGAAAGCTATTTTCTCAATGTTGCAGCATTGCCGCAGAATGCCACCTACAAAAAAATAACCTACAAATCCAGCGATACTGCTGTAGCGGAGGTTACAGAGGATGGCGTTGTTACGGCAAAGGGTGAGGGAGTCACCGTTATTGACGCTACACACAGAGGCTCTTCTCTGAACGAAAAAATCACCATAACAGTTGTGGCGCCTTATCAATCGGAATCTATGATAGCCGCAGGCGACAGCCATAGCGTCATTCTTGGCAACAACGGCACTGTGACGGCGGCGGGCGCCAACAGCAAGGGACAGTTGAATGTCAATATGTGGGGCAACATAAAATTCGTTGCAGCCGGAGGAGACACTACCGTAGGAATTACTCCCGACGGCGGCATTCGGGTAGCAGGAGAATTGCAGGGAATAGGCGCCGAGGACTGGACGAGTATCAAGTATGTTTCCGTCAGCAAGCGCACCATTGTGGGCATAAACTCAGACGGTGTAGTATTCGCCGTGGGAGACGACAATTATCATCAAGTTTCATCGGTTGAAGGCATATCCGGAGCAAAAAAGGTTACCGCAAGCCCGACGCATACCGTAATAACGTATGAATCGAACGTATTTGAGGCATACGGCAACAACAACAAAGGACAACTGGGCGTAAAGTATTGGAGAAATATTCTTCAAGTAGTGGCGTGTGAAGGCTTTACTCTCGGTCTTTCAGAAGAGGGCTATTTGCTTTATGCAGGGTACTCTCCGTATATAGAAAATATGTCCGTTGTTTCGCAATGGTATGACATAGTAGCCATTGACGCAAGCGCCGACCATATCGTGGCTGTTGACAACAACGGCAAGGTATATGCGGCAGGCAACAATTCTTACGCGCAATCAACGGTAGGCAGTATGACGCAGGTCGGCAGAATTGCCGCAGGCGGCGAACATACCGTTGGCATAAATTTTGACGGCACTATCTCCGCCGCAGGACGCAACAATGACAGCAGGCTGGTACTGCCGGCGGTCAACGAACTGCCGAGAGTAAATCTGGAGTCGGTCAACTTCAGTGACATAACTTTCGGAGTCAGGGTAGGACAAACAAAGAGAAGCAACCTTGTCTTCCGTCCATACAACGCAACCGACAGAAAATCCGAGAATATTTCATATTCTTCCAATTTAAGCAACATTGCCACAGTCGACAGTCAGGGCAACGTAACGGGTATTGCCGTGGGCGAAGCCACCATCACCGCCAGAATCACGAAGAACGGCGGAGGACAAAATACGGTCAGCATGACGGTATATGTTTATGATACCGTGCAATCCATAAATTTTCTTTCTCCTCCGACAAAAAACATTTACGGCTACAAAGACAAGCTGGATTTGCTTGGAGGCAAAATAAACATTGATCTCGGCGGCAACAAGAGCTTTATCACGACATTGACTCCCGAAATGGTAGTAGGTTTTGATACTGCCACTTCCACACTGGGCGACAGAGTAATAACCGTGCGCGAATATAACGCATCAACAACATTCCCAATAAAAGTCGTCGACACCGTAAAGAATATCAACATAAGCAATATGGCGAACATGAAGACGGTATACGACTATGGCGATGCCATAGACCTTTCCGGCGGTTGGATCGGCATAACGAGAGGTTACGGAAACGTTCAGATCGAGGAGAGGATGGATAACCTTCTTCTTAACGGCTCACTGGAAGTTTTTGCCGACACAAACATTCTTGCGACGACGACGGTGACCTTGAAATATACCGACAAAATAGCCGCAGAATCGGGCATCTCGAATATTTTCTATTTGTCCTATCAGATTACTGTATTTGACAAGGTCATAGGATTGACAGCAGAACTTGACAAAACAATCTTCAAATACGGCGAAGAGATTTTTGGCAACGGCAGACTTATTGTCAATATGAAGTCGGGCATAGATATTTATGAGGACATACAGAGCAAAGAAGAAATTGAGGAAGGTGTCGATTCTGTCATAACTATCGGCAACTACGACAAAAATATGCTTGGAGCGCAAATAATAAAAATAAATTATTTCAATCCTGATTTTGACATTCCTTTTGCTTATTTCCCGACACTCAATATCGAGGTGCAGGACTCCATTTCCGAAGTTGAGATCACCTCAATGATGCTTGACGATGCGGCGGTGTATGATAGGACGAAATCTATCGACAGCTCGATTACCGTACGTGTCAGCTTTTCGGGCGGCGCCATAATCGATGTCGGCTATGACGGCGCGCAGCAAATGTTTGCCAACATCATTCTTGCATTTGGAGAAGTCAGTGTCGGCGATCAGGAAGGTTTCGCAAAAGTAAGCATGGAAATCAAGGTACTGGAGCGGCTGAACAACAACATACAACACAACCGCAAGTATTATGACAATGATTTGAAAGTGCTTGGGCTGGGCAGCATTTCTTCGCTAAAATTTGTTGGCGGCTCCCAATTTGATTATGGACAAAGCACAGACCTTATGTTGGAAATAACCACCGACAACGCGGCATTGTATCGAATAAAAATTGATGATGCCAGATTGGGACTGGACAACAAATTGTTGACTCCGCAGACTGTCAGTTTCACATTGTTGGGAGAGACTGCCACAACAACCGTTACTTTCAAGGATTATGTGACGGGCATATATACGCAATACTTGAATATAAGCGCCATTTACGGTCAAGCGTTGCAGCTTACCGTCTATAAAACCATGGCAAGCGGCGCAGAACTGGAGATTACAGACGGTTGGGACTCCAACTATATTGCGACGAAAGAGGGTATGCAGCAGGTCACCATAACTTATTTGAACAGTTATACTTATACCATAAATGTTACGGTGTTGAACGCTATTGCTTCCGTCAGCGTAATCAGCTCGCCGCGTACCACTTACCAAATACACGAAGACTTGGATTTGTCCGATTTCAGCATTCGTTTGACCTTTCAAAAAGGCGACAACGAAACGGTACCCTATGCTCTCGACAAATTCTCGGTGACTGGTTTTGACAAAAACCTTATCGGCATTCAGATAGTAACCATTACTTTTGATTTGACAGGCGACTATTGGGAATATGCTTTCGAAGTAAGAAACCGCATCAAGCGTATTGAAGTAGACAGAGAACTTTCAAAAACGCTTTATACGGTAGGCGAAGATCTGGACATTACTTTGATATGTGTCTACGAAAACGGCGACAGATCAGAGATATTCGACGAGTTCGTCAACAACTTTGACAAAAGCTTGATAGGGCAACAACAGGTAGTCAATGTCATATATTGGGGAACCTATAGTACGGCTCTCATCGTCGAAATAATAGACGCCCCAAGAGAAATAACCATAAAAGCTCCGACAAAGAAGTATTATGAATACGGCGAGCCGCTGGACCTTGACGGGGGTGTGTTGACTATTATCACACAGACCGGAAAGCGCAAAGCAGAGTCATTGATTGCATACAGAAATTATATCTCCACCTTCAATCCGACTCCGCTTTCAAAGGGTGGGCAACAGCTTACACTGACAATACCGCAATATGAGGTGTCTGCCGGTTTCATAGTCTACGTAAAAGACAAGGCAACAAGCATTATGCTTCAACCCAAAGAAAATGTCACAGGCATAAAAATAGACCGCAACAATACAAGAGTGCTGCTTGACGAAAGCACAACGCTTGCCACCTTCAACAATATGATTTCAAGCTATGCTACCATAAGCTATAAGTCGGGCGACAGCTATTTGGACTTGAATGCGCACCAAAACGACTTGATTTCTTCGGGAGTAAAGGTAGAAATCAGAAATTCCGAAGGCGCATTGTTGGAGACTTTCAGCATCAATGTGAAAGGCGATGCAAACGGCGACGGTTTATTTGACGACAAGGATTTGCCTATGCTGGGACAGACGCTGCTTCTCGGCACAGAAAGCGCGCTATTCTATGCCGATTATGATTCCGACAGGGAATACACGCTGACCGATTTTGTCAACTGGGTAAAAAGAGCTGAAGAAAATCAAAGGGGTAACGCAGAATGAAAAAAGTCGCACTAATAATACTATTGATTATACTTGCAATGGTTGCGCTTTCGGGCTGCAAAAACAAGGAAATAAGAGCCGACGAAATAAAATTTATCGAAATTCGCGACGGTTCTTTCAAGACCACTTACGCCATTGACGAACAAATAGATTTTCGTAATGTATACATAGTCATCACCCTGAAGGACAACAAGGGCGAAGTCGTAGAGCATGTGACGCCCGAAATGCTCGAGGGTTTCGACACCTTCACAACGACTGCATCTATGGAAATGCGCACCATGCGTGTAAAATACAAAGGGATGTACACCTCGAACTGGAACTATACCGTGGCAAGCCCCTATGCCATAAACACAAAGGCGAGACTGAGACTTTCGAGCGAAAAGGTTGACAACAAATACAAACTAAGCCTCAGTGTCGAATTGGACGAGATTCCCCAAATAAACGCGCTCCAAATGCAGGTGAGCTTCAATGACACAAGGCTTGTCTACAACAACGAGACCGAGGGAGGCTTGACGGGTTGGCAGAGCAATAAGGTATCGACAAAGAGTGGAGCCTTCGATATGCTCTATTACGCCGCGCCGGGTACTCAGCCGCTGAAAGAAGACAGCAAGTTGACTACACTGGTCTTTGATATTTTGTCGGACGGTGACTTCAATTTGCAAATAACAAATATACATGTCAGCTTCGGTGAAGGCGATATTTATCTTCCCGATGCCACGCTGAAATAAGGAGCAATATGAAAATAATTCCCTATCCGCAAGAAATTGCAGAGAAACCAGGCTTTCTCAAAAAACCTTATGATGTCAAAGAGATTATCGATGCGAAAATGCAAAATGCAGAAGGCTACAAACTGGATATCGAAAGCGTCGGCATAGTCATCTCGGCAGCAACGGCTCAAGGCATATTCTATGGCAGACAGACGCTTGCTCTTCTCGAAGAGGAATACGGCGATGCTCTTCCTTTTGTCAGTATAACGGACTTTCCGAAATATTCGTACAGAGGTTATATGCTCGATTGCTCCAGACATTTCTTCCCCATAACACTGATAAAAAAGCAAATAGACATCATGGCGGTGCTGAAACTCAACAAGTTTCATTGGCACCTGACAGACGATCAAGGGTGGAGAATACAAATTGACAAATATCCGCTGTTGACGGACATCGGCTCAAAAAGAGCGCAAACCTCAGGCGACGGCAAAGAAGTCGAGGGTTTTTATTCGAAAGAAGAAATCCGAGAAATAGTCGCTTATTGCGCCGAGAGGTTTATTGATGTTGTGCCCGAAATAGATATGCCGGGACATTTCAAGGCGGCGTTGGCGGCTTATCCGCAATATTCCTGCCGAGAAGAAGCCATGAAAGTAAGCGAGGGCTTCGGCATTTCGCCCGATATTCTTTGCGCCGGAAAGGAAGAGGCGTACGAATTTTGTTTCAATATCCTCGATGAGGTAGCCGAGCTTTTTCCGTACAAATATATTCATTTGGGCGGTGATGAGGCGCTCAAGCTGTATTGGCTGCAATGTCCCGATTGCCAAAGGAAGATGAAGGAAAACGGCTTGAGAGACGAAGAGCAGTTGCAGGGTTATTTTATGTCGAAAATGACAGAACACCTAAACAAAAAGGGAAAGACGGTCATAAACTGGAACGACGGCATGTTGGGCGGCAACCTTTCGGGAGACATGGCAGTGCAATACTGGAAGGAAACCAAGGCATGCAAAGAGGTAGCAAAAAAAGAAGGCGCAGAAGGTCGTCAAATCATCCTCAGCCCGTTTTTTAGTTTTTATCTCGACTATCCCCACGGTATGACATCTTTGAAAAATACATATAATTATAAAATCGATGCAGAGATTGCTCCAAGCGTCATCGGCATGGAAGCGCCACTCTGGACGGAGCACGTTACGGACGAACAAACAGTATGGCAAATGACATACCCACGCTTGGTCGCGCTGGCAGAGATAAGTTGGAGCGGCAAGCGAGATTATCAAAGTTTCTTGACAAGACTGGATATTTTTTATAATATCTTAGATAGGCGAAAAATTTCTTACAGCAAAAATCCCGATCCGTTTTTTATTCCTGGCAAGCTGTCAATGTTGAAATTTTTAATAAACGCCTTCAGAAAGGTCGAAAAGAGCAACACCGCCGCCATGAATAAAACAAAAAAACTCTTAAGACAAAAATATAAGAAAGACAAGGAGCTTTGATGAAGAACTATTATAATATGTCCGCAAAAGAAACGCTGACAACCTTGCAATCAAACGAAAACGGTTTAACAGAACAAGAGGCGCTTGCCCGTCTGGAGAAGAACGGCAAGAACGAACTGAACGAAGGCAAGAAAAAATCACTCATCGCAAAGTTTTTTGACCAGATGAAAGATGTGATGATTATCGTGCTTTTGGTGGCGGCAGCCGTCAGCGCAGTTATCGCAATAATTCGAAGAGAATATTCGGAACTGGTAGACAGCGGCATAATACTCATTATTGTGCTCGTCAACGCCTTTATCGGTTTGGCGCAGGAGAGCAAAGCCGAAGCGGCGCTGGAAGCGCTAAAGAACATGAACAAACCTCTCGCCAAGGTATTGCGCGGCGGCGAGGTACGAAAAATAAAGAGTAGCGACATAGTTGTCGGAGATATTGTCATACTTGAAGCAGGCGACAGTGTTCCTGCCGATATGAGACTGCTTTCCGGCGCATCGCTGAAGATAGAAGAAGCGGCGTTGACAGGCGAATCTGTACCGTCGGAGAAAGACATGGGCATCATCGAAAAAGAAGAAGTGCCCCTGGGAGACCGTCATAACATGGCGTTTTCTTCCGGCGCAGTATCTTATGGCAGAGGGCAGGGCGTCGTCGTTGGCACAGGTATGAATACCGAAGTCGGCAAGATTGCCGAAATGCTCAGCCAAAGCGATGAGCAACAGACACCGCTGCAAGTGCAACTTGCCAAGACCGCCAAGATACTCAGCATTATGGTGCTGGCTATTGCCGCCGTCATATTTGCTGTTGCCGTCATAAAAGCCGGCTCTTTTGCGGCAGACGTCATCATCGATTCCTTTATGACCGCCGTTGCCATAGCCGTGGCGGCTATTCCCGAAGGCTTGCCCGCAGTTGTCACAATAGTGCTTGCAATAGGCGTTCAGCGCATGAGCGAACGAAAAGCAATCGTACGAAATCTCCCTGCTGTCGAGACGCTTGGTTGCTGCCAAATTATTTGCTCGGACAAGACGGGAACGCTTACGCTCAACCAAATGACCGTAAAAGAGCTATACACACTTCACAAAGGCGCCTTCACTGCAGACACACACGAAGAAAGCGCAAAAGACTTGCTCAACGGCATGGTGCTCTGTAACGATACGGTAATAAGCGGAGACAAACTGTTGGGCGACCCGACAGAAACGGCGCTTGTAGCTTATGCAAAGAATGTCGGCATAGATGTCGTCGCACTCAACAATCAAAACAAGAGAATTGACGAAATACCCTTTGACAGTTCAAGAAAGCTTATGAGTACCGTCAATGAGTCATCCGAGGGTAAGACGGCATATATAAAAGGCGCGCCGGATATTTTGATTGGCAAATGCCTATATATCCAAGACGGCGACGCTGTTCGTGAAATCACAGAAGAAGACAAAAAAGCCATAAGCAAAGCCAACAACGCCATGGCGACAAAGGCGCTGCGCGTACTTGCCGTGGCAATAAAGAAAAAAAATCTCGATACCAAAACACTTGAAAGCGACATGGTTTTTGTAGGACTGGTAGGCATGATAGATCCGCCCAGACCGGAAGTCAAAGAAGCCGTAAGAGTTTGTAAAAAAGCAGGCATGACGGCTATTATGATAACAGGAGACCATATTGACACGGCATCGGCGATAGCAAAAGAGACGGGCATTCTCGACAAAGAGGAACAGCTTGTCATCACCGGCGCTCAGCTTGATAAGCTCGGTGAAGAGGAATTCTTGAAAGACCTCGAAAAATACAGAGTCTTTGCTCGTGTAAGCCCCGAAAACAAGGTACGCATCGTCAAGGCATTCAAATCGAAAGGTTATGTCGTGGCTATGACAGGTGACGGCGTCAACGACGCTCCGTCCATCAAGCAAGCCGACATTGGCATCGGCATGGGCATCACAGGTACGGACGTCAGCAAAGGCGCTTCCGACATGGTGCTTGCCGACGACAACTTCGCTACTATCATAAACGCCGTTGAAGAGGGCAGAAAGGTCTTCTCCAACATAAAGAAAGCCATTCAGTTCTTGCTTTCGGCAAACATAGCCGAGGTGCTTTGCCTGTTCATTGTCACGCTGTTTATGCCGCCGGAAGTACATTTTTTGACACCGGTTATGATCCTTTGGGTAAACCTTGTCACCGACTCGCTGCCGGCATTGGCGCTCGGTATGGAAAAGGCAGAAAACAATGTCATGGATCAAGCGCCCCGCAAGCCCGGAGCCAGCCTTTTTGCAGGAAAAACCGGCGCCGACATAATTGTGCAGGGCATTATGCAAACGATACTTGTACTTGGTTCCTTCTTTATCGGGTATTTTGTGCTTGAGGATTATTTCCACATAGACGACAGACTGCCGATGACAATGGCGTTTGTTACGCTTTGTATGATTCAGCTCTTCCACGCTTACAACATGCGTTCGCCGGGCGAAAGTCTCTTCAAGAGCAATCCCCTTTCGAACAAATTCCTCAACCTTTCGTTTATTGTCGGTTCGGTACTGCTTGCCGCGGTGATAGTGCTGCCCTTTATGCGCGGCGCATTCAGCACGGTGTTTTTGCCTTTGCCGGCGCTTGCCATAAGTCTGGGTCTTGCTTTTATGATTATACCTTTCGTAGAAGTGCAAAAATTAATGTATAACATTGTTATGAAGAAGAAATAGATATGGAATATAAATTATTGACACCTGCCCAAGTATGGCAGGAATTCAATGACAGCAAAGAGGCATTGAATGCGCAAACGCTTGAAGAAGGTCAGGTTGACGGATTATCCGTCAGCTACGCTTCTTTCAACGCGCTTTCCGTTGCCGACGGAGAGGTGACAGCAGTTGCGCAAATCACCCGTGCAAGCGCAAGCAACAAGTATATTCTGATTGTCCAAAACTACAAAAAAGCTGTGCAACAAGAAGTTGTTGCCGATTTGGCGCGAAAGGGTTATACCGTGGTGGTGCCCGACTGCAGCGCAATCGGCGAAAAGTATAAAACCGTCTTCCCCAACTCGCTTGCTTACGGAAACGTCGACCAAGCAGGAGAACATCTAACCTATGTCTGCCCTACGGCGAAGGACACTTGTCAATATCTTTATTCCGTAATCGTGCGCCGCACGATTACTTATATCATCGAAGCGTTGTCAGGCAAAGAAATACTGCTTATGGGCATAGGCGACGGCACAGAAGTAGCCATGCAGGTGGCAGGTATGGACGAACGCATTTGCGGACTGACTCTCATAAACGGAGCCGGCTACAAAGAGTACAAAAGCTTGAACAAATACGGCAACAAGCAGGAGCTTCAAATCAACCAAAGACTGCTTTGCTGGCTGACTGGCGTAGCATCGGTTGCTTATGCGAAACATGTGAAGGCGCCGGTGTTTGTGGCGATTTGTTCGAACAGCAAGAGTGCCGACATCGACAGATTGTCGAACCTTTTTGGTCTGTTCCAAGAAAATCATGCTCGCATAAACATTACGCCAAGAGGAGTCGACACTATCCGCGCCGAAGCCTACAAATCAATGCTCATGTGGATTGACGATGTTTTCAACAAAAACGACATTCCGTCACGCCCCAAGATTGATATCAGAGCCAGCGAAGAGAATCTATATCTGGATATTTACGGCGACAGCTGCCGCAACATAAAAGAAATCACAGCTTATTATTCCTACGGCGAGTACGATCATCTCGTGCGCAACTGGTACGAACAAAAATGCGAGGCTGTCAGCAAAAGCCAATATTTGGTCAAACTGGACATCGTAAATGACGAGGGTCCGATATTTGCCTTTTGCCAAATAACCTATAAAGACGGCTTCTCGATGTCCTCTTTTGAGGACTATACCGAATTGGACGGGTTGCAACTCAAAAAAACTGCAGACGAACTCAGTCGAATAGTATACGAAGGCGCCGCAGGCATCGGGGGCTTTTCTGAAGAAAGCAACAACGACATATTCCTTGAAGACGGTATAGCGCAGCAGCTGACACCGTTGGGACTAAAGGGCGTCACAAGCGCCTCAGGCGAACTGGTAAACTACGAAATAGGTAGACAGGCTGAGTATAACAAGGGCAGGATATTACAAATTGATGTTTATTCGCAAAAGGAAGTCAACCTCGGAATAAAACTATTGGTGAAATTCGACGAAACCGTGGAAGAATACGTTACAGAAGGGTTTTTGAAAGGCTCAAGCGGCGCATTCATCAGCCAAAAATTTTCCGCCAATGAATTCAAGAACAGCAAGTTGATGGCGCTGGAAGACTGGGACAAAGTAAAAGCCATAAAGATTGACGGGAAAGAAATAATTATTGGCAAGATATTGTTTATTTAGGAGAAGAAATGGAAAAAAGAGCAAAGGGTTTTATAGTATTTGTTATTATAGTTTGTCTTGCTTGCATGGCAACGGCTTTCTATATAAGCAGGTACAAACTCGTAGTTTTTCCTATCGAAGGTTCCTCGATGGAACCCAATGTCCATGACGGGGATAGGGTGCTGGTATACCGCACAAAAAAAATCAAACATGGTGATGTTATTGTATTTAATTCGGTGTCATTCAATAAACGCCTAATAAAAAGAGTCATCGGTCTTGAGGGCGACACAATAGAAATAAGACATAATGACACCCAAAATATCTACCAAATTTACCGCAACGGAGTAAGACTCGAAGAGGATTATATAAACGAGCCAATCACCAGAACTTATTACGAAATGTCTATTGTCGTGCCTAAAAACCAGATATTTTTTCTCGGCGACAACCGCAATGTGTCGCAGGACAGCCATATGGGTGAAGTTACCGAGGACATATCGCTGATTGAAGGCAAGGTCATCATGCGTTATAAGGGGATAAATGTGAACTTCCTTGAGATAAGCGCATAAAAGCCTTATTTCCCCAAAATTAGCCATAGATTCCCATCATAAAGGTTCTACACTAAGAAAGATGCAGAACCTTTTTTGTTGGGTGGAAAATGAATAAAAAACCTTTGCTTTATACCTCATATTTTGTCATTTTATTGATGCTTTTTTTTGTGGAAAAAAATATGGGCATACGTCCCTTTGCTTTGGGATTTTTCATGGCGCTGCTTTTTTGCCGACAAAATATTCTGATACTTTGTCCGATTTTTGCCGCGGCATCGATGATTGTCGAGCCTACCGTACTCAATCTGATTTTTGCATTTACGCCTTGCGCTGTGGCATTGGCGGCGCATTTTTTGCATTATAAGCTAAAAAAGAAAATAACTATGCTGTTTTTGAGCATATATACCTTTCTGAGCTGCGCACCGCTGTTTATTATGTATACAGCGGATATTTATCAGATAACCAACACCGTTATCACGGCTTTAGGAGCAGAGGCATTTTTGTTTTGCTGCGCCACTTTCTTAAATCCGCTTTTGAGCCGTGGCTTGAAGTATAAGCTGCGCCACGAAGAAAGACTGTCGATGTATCTGTTTCTTATCGTAGTGTTCACATCATTAAGTTTCTTTGAGCCTTTCGGCTTTGCTGTGGTGTTTACCATTGCTGTTTTTGCCGTGATTTTGTGTAAACAGACGCTTTATCCCCTTACGCTTTTGACAGCGTCGGTGTTTGGTATCGGCTCGGCAATAGCCACTCACTCATTTTTTGCGTTGGCTATGCTGATGTGCCTTGCGCTGGTGGCGATGGCATTCAAAAGAAACAACATATACATAACGGCATCGGGCGTCATATTGGCGTTTTTCGGCATAAATTATTTTTTCGGCAAAGGTATTTCACTGATGACGGTGTTGCCGTTTGTTTCGGGCGGAGCTTTGGCTCTTTTTGTGCCGCCGTCGCTTATCCGCAAAATAAAGAAAATTGAATCAATAAACTTGGCAGGCTTTTCGACACGCACACTTCTCAACCGTGACCGCGGCGACGTGGCGAAGAGGCTGAACGGGCTTTCTATGATTTTTTATGACATTCAAGACATTTTGAAATCCGACTTGAGTCGCAAAAAAACCAACTATGACGAAAAGCTGATAACACGGGAGGTGTGCAACAAATGTTGCTATAACTGCCCGTATAATGCCAACTGCCGTGAAAAGATAGGTGATACATCCTACCCCGTTTCGGCATTGGTGCTGGCGGCAATGGAGGGCGGCAATGCGACGCTTCTCGACACTCCGCCGATGTTGACAAGCCAATGCAAAAGGGTAAACAGCCTTATCACTTCGACCAACGATACGGTGTCAAGATATAAAAAACGGCAACAAATAGAGCAATCAATCGAGCAGGGACGTGAGATGATAATATCCCAAATGGGAGGAGTAGGACTCATTCTCGAGAAACTTGGCGAGGATATGCGCGCCTGCGTAAGCTATGACACTTTGCTCGAAAAAGCCATTTTCGAGGAGTTGTGCCGCATCAGTATTCTTGCCGATGACATAATAGTTTTCGGCAGAAATAAGCGT
Source organism: uncultured Christensenella sp. (assembly GCA_964368435.1). Classification (GTDB taxonomy): domain Bacteria; phylum Bacillota; class Clostridia; order Christensenellales; family DTU072; genus DTU072. Next base: position 43,604 of record CAYJBS010000003.1, read on the forward strand.
ATAGACAGAATAACGCTGAACGTCAAAGAGGTTGATGCCAATCGAAAGGAAATAGCCGAAATCCTTTCAGATATGATGCAAAAAAGAATGCAGGAACATTCAAGAGAGAATAGCATAAAAGGCAATGTCATTTTGCACTTTATTGTGGCTCCCGAGTTCGATATTGTGTACGGTGATATGGCATTGGCAAAAGAGGGACAATGCGGCGACAGCAGAAAGGCGGAACGCATTGCCGAAGACAAGGTCATGCTGATTCTATCCGACGGAATGGGTAGCGGACAAAGGGCATATGACGCTTCCATGAACGCCATCATAATGATAGAACGCTTCTATAAAGCAGGCTTTGATCATAACACTGTGCTTTCTTGTGTCGGGCGGTTGTTGGGACTGCGAGAAGAGGAGGAGTTCAACGCGCTGGATATTGTCGTCATCGATGTGGCAAACGGCAACGCAGACTTCATAAAGCAAGGTGGCAGAGAAAGTTTCATTTTGTCAAATGCCAATGTCGAGGTCATTCAATGCGGCAGTTTGCCGCTAGGCATTGTCGATGAGGTTTATCCGATAGTAGAACAAAGGAAACTTTCCGACGGTGATATAATCGTGCTTGTCTCCGATGGCATAGCTGATATTTTGGGCGCCGATATGATAAAGGAAATACTGCTGACCTCCGACACCGTCAATCCTCAGGTATTCGCCGAACTTATTGTCTATAATGCCGAGAGGTTGCGAGGCGACAGACCGCTTGACGATATGTCGTGTATAGCCGCAAGAATTTTCAGAACACATACCGATTAAAGTTTCAAACAAGCTTTCGTTTGGTTGGATTGGCATTTTGTCTTGATATACCCTTGTGTTTGGGTTTATAATATCTATATGCAAATAAAAATTCCACAAGGAAAAATCGGCGTAGGAGTATCCGGCGGAGCAGACTCAATGGTACTACTCAGCCTGCTGAAAAGTTGCGACGCCGATATTTTTGCCATAAACATTGAACACGGCATAAGAGGCGCCGACTCAAAAAGCGACAGCGGTTTCGTCGCTGATTTTTGTGCGGACAGCGGCATTGAACTTCTTTGTTTCTCCGTAGATACCCTAAGTCAAAGCAAAAATACCAAGCAATCAATAGAGTTGACTGCGCGCAAACTCCGTTATGAAATATTTGATAAGATTTTGCAGGACAAAAAAGCCGACTATATCGCGCTTGCGCACCATGCCAACGACAATGCCGAAACCATTCTCATGCGCATACTTCGCGGCACCGGCATAAGAGGATTGAAGGGAATAACCGACAGAAACGGCTATATTCATCCGCTAATAAATTTCAGCCGCAAAGAAATCGAGCGATACGCCGAACAAAACGGCATACCGTATATAACCGACAGCACAAACCTCGAAAACGACTATACCAGGAATTTTTTGCGCAACAAGGTTTTCTTTACGCTTTCAAAAAAGTTTGATAATATAGAAAACAGCTTTTCTAGACTTGCCGCCAATGCCGCCGAGACCGAGGATTTTTTGCGTACGCAACTACTTGACATAAAAGAAGCAAAAGACGGACTATATCTGGACATCGAGCAGTTCGAAGAAGCGCACAGCCTAATCAAGAAGTATAGCATAAATGAATTGTTGTCAAGGATGGGCGCAGTTCAGGATATCGAGAGCAGACACTTGGAGTATGTAATAAGCCTTTGCGAAAAAAAGAACAACGCCTTTATTGATTTACCTTTCGGCATAACGGCAATCAAAGAATACGACAAACTGGTTTTTCGTAAATTTACAGCAAAGGAGAGCTTTTATCAATATTTCAGCCTTGACGGAGCTTATGTTTTCGACGGATATTGCTATAGCTTTGAAAAAACCGAAAAGATAGAAAATGGCATATCATTTGACGCAGAAAAGATACCCAAAGACGCAGTTATCAGAACACGTCAAGACGGCGACACCTTCAAAAGGTGCGGTGGCAGAACAAAAAAGCTCAACGATTTTCTCACCGATACAAAAATGCCTGTTTCGGAAAGGGACAAGCTGCTGGTCATTGCTCAAGAGGGCGAAGTGTTGGCGGTGATGGGTGTCGAGATAGCCGACAAAATAAAAATTGACAAAAACACAAAAGAAATAATAAAAATAATAAAGGAGTAATTTATGCTGCACAAAGACATCAAAAACGTGCTGATTACAGCAGAAGAAATACAAAGGAGAACCGATGAGATTGCCGAGCGCATCTCAAAGGACTATGAGGGCGAATCGATACTTATGGTTTGTATATTGCGGGGAGCGGTGCTGTTTTTTGCCGACCTCGTCAGAAAAATAAACACCGAAATAAATTTTGATTTTATGTCGGTATCCAGCTATGGAGCAGGTGTATCTTCCAGCGGAGAGGTAAGAATATTGAAAGACATAAGCGGACCCATCGAAGGAAAGAACATCATAATTGTTGAAGACATAATAGACAGCGGCAACACCTTGTGCTATCTGAAAAGGCTGCTGAAGCAGAGAAATCCGAAATCCATAAAGGTAGTGGCGCTGCTTGACAAGCCCGAGAGACGCGAGGCGGATATTGTCGGCGATTATATCGGCTTCAGTGTGCCCAATGAATTTGTTGTCGGTTATGGACTTGACTATAACGAGAAATATCGCAACCTTCCCGATGTCTGCGTGTTGAAACCGGAGGTCTATGAAAAATGAGCTTGCCGCATTAAAAAAACTGGCAGAATATTTTGAAAAACCCTTATATGTCGTCGGCGGAGCGGTGCGCAACCAAATTTTGGGACTGCCGTGCGGCGACATCGATCTTGCGGCGGCGGTGTCGCCCGAAGAGGTTTTTTCTGCGTTGGAAGGCAGCCCATTCAAGGTCAGTCTTACCAGCAAAAAACTATTCACTCTGTCAATAAGAAACGGCAAACAAAAATATGAGTTTACTTCTTTTCGCATAGACAGCTATGACAAGGGGCATACCCCATATGAAAGCAAAATGACGCAAGATTTGGTAGCCGATGCCAAACGGCGTGATTTCACCATGAACGCCATATATTTTGACATAAAAAGAAGTGAATATGTCGACCCGTTGGGCGGAGTGGCAGACGCAGAGAGCGGCATAATAAAAACGGTAATTTCGGCAAAAGAGGTCTTTTCTCAGGATGGTTTGCGACTTATGCGGCTTGCCCGTCAAGCGGCGGAACTGGGTATGGAAATATCCGAAGACACCTTTTCTTCGGCAAAAGAAAATGCCGCGCTGATAAAGGACATTGCGCCCGAAAGGATACGGGATGAGCTTATGCGCATTGTCGCCGCAGACAGTATATACGGCAAAACAAAAGCCCATTTGAAAGGGCTGTTGCTACTTGACAAACTCGGCGTACTTGACTATATTCTGCCCGAACTTACCCGATGCAAGGGCGTCAAGCAACGGCGGGATTATCACCTTTATGATGTTTTTGAGCATATAGTGAAAGCCTATGAGTATGCGCCGCAAAAGGTACGCCTTGCGGCGATTTTCCACGACCTTGCCAAACCTATTTCCATAAATCCCAACGGCTCGATGCGGGGACACGACATAAAAGGTCAACAGCTTGCGCGCGAGGTGATGAACAGACTGGCATTCAGCAATGCCGAAACGGATTTTGTCGTGCGTCTGGTGTCTTTGCATATGTACGATTTGAAATGCGACGCCAAGGAAAGCACACTGCGTGGCTTTATCCAAGACAACCACGACATAATAGACGACCTTGCGGCGCTGAAAAGAGCCGATTATCAAGCCAGCGGCGTCAAGACAGGGGATTGTGTGTCAGCGACAAGGCTGGAGGAGCTTTATAAAAAAATGGTAGCCGAGGGCGCGCCGCTAAGCATAAAAGATTTGAAGATCGGCGGCGAAGATTTGATTCGACTCGGCATCCCCGAAAAGAGCCGAGGCATTGCTCTAAAAAGGCTTTTGAAAGCAGCTTCGTTCGGCGGCGAAATGCTCGAACGTCAAAAGCAGCTTGAATATATAATAAAAAATAAAAAGAGTTTTTAGAGAATACCGTTTTCACAAAGCAGACTCTGCTATGAAATCTTTCCTCTATTTAGGTTGTTTCACCCGCCGAAAATTCGGCGGATGTTTTCATTTTGTTTTAATCGAATATACAACAAACATAAGCGGGCAAGTAAAAATATCATTGTCCATAAATACAATAAAAATTGCCTATTGACACCCTTTTGCGCATATGATAAAATTGTGGTAATACCACAAGCGGGAGAGGACATGCGCAAAGAGGATTTGACTCAACACTTTATTGACAGCGTAAAGTCGAGAATTTTTGACCAAACTTATCTTGTAGGTGACAGTTTGCCGCCATTGCGGCAGCTTGCCGAAGAGTTTGGTTGTTCTCGAAGCGTCATAAATGTCGGCATAGCTCGCCTTGCTTCCGAGGGGTATTTAGTAATTCATAAAAGAAAAAAGACATTAATAAACAATTTTGTCGAAAGGGCAAGCCTTTCGGTGCTGAAGGACATGGCGTTTTCCGTCAACGAACAATATAGAAAAAAGGCGGTCAAGGATATTCTTGAAGCAAGGAAGCTCATAGAGGTGGCGGCTGTGCGTCAGGCGGCGCAAAGGCGCGCCGACACAACGGAGCTGGATATCATCATTGCCGAGGAAGAAGACATGATTAGCCGCGGCGAAAGAGACCACGAGGTCATTGCAGAGAAGGATTTTGAGGCGCATTTCAAGCTTATTGAACTTTCTTCCAACACCGTCTATTATGCTGTCATGAACGCATTTGTTGTTCTGGCAATAAAGATGACAAAACTTTTTTATAAAAGCCGTGTGGATCTTTTCGGCGGCTATGTAGAGAAGCACAAGCAGATATCTGCCGCCATAAAATCAGGCGATGCCGACCTTGCGGCGGCTTTGCACCAAGAAATACTCGAACACGGAGAACAGGCATACAACCAACTAAATCAGTAAGGAGGCAAGAATAATGGGAAAAATAAAACAGCCGAAAAACCTTTCGCCAAGAATTGAATGGCTGAGGAACTATTATTTTGAGGGAGTCAATAGACCCTGGAACAACGAATACAAAGTTTTCACAACCGGCGCGCCCCATGACGAAATGTATAATGAGCTTACATATTACATCGTTCCGGAAACGTACACCTTTTTCGGAACGTTTCAAAACGGCTTGCCACAAATCGCGCGGAAAATAGACATTCCCGACAATTTTTATTCTTGGAGAATTGCAGAAAGGCGCGCCTGGTTCGTAAAAGAAGCCATGACAAAGTATGTACCTTTGGACATTTTGCCGGGGGATTTGCTTTGCGGAGCCAATTTCAACCTTTTTACTAGCCATTGCCTTACACCAAAAGAAAAAAAGGCGCGCGACTCGGTATTATACGGCAATTCGGGATTGCGCGCCGAAACGATAGAATTTCATGACCGTGGCTTCGGCAACTGCGGAGCCACAAGCGGACATCTTATTCCCGATTATGCTACTATTCTCAACAAAGGCTTCAAATATACTATTGAGCAGATAGACAAGACATATGAGGAGCTTACCGAAAAACAGAAAAAAGGCGCCGCCGGCGCCCAACTCCGCGCGATGAAGACGGCGGCGGAGATGCCATGCGACCTTGCAAGGCGGTATTCCGCGCGGCTGAAAGTGCTTGCCGCCAATGAGAAGGACCGCACTCGCAAAGCCGAACTTACCCAAATGAGCCAAAATCTTGAGGTTGTGCCCTACAATCCCGCAAAGGATTTGTGGCAGGCGATGCAATCGCTTTGGCTGACACATATGCTTGTCATGTCCGACGAGAACTATCCCGGTCCGGGAGTATCCTTCGGCAGGCTCGACCAATATTTGTATCCTTTTTATTTGAAATCGGTAGACCAAGGCATGACCGAAGAGTTCATGAAAGAAATTCTCGAGTGTTTCTGGGTGCATTGCAATACGGCTTATGACGCCCAAATAAAAGTCGGCGTCAACCAAGGCATCACCGCCGGATTCGGTCAGCTGTTTATGATAAGCGGCGTAGGCGACAAGGGACAGGATTTAACAAACGATTTGTCGTATCTGCTGCTTGACGTCATAGACGACATGAGCCCCATTCTCGAACCAAAACCCAATGTTCGACTGCATAAGAATTCGCCGGAAAAACTGCTGAAAAAAGTAGTAGATATGATTGCCGAAAGTCAGGGCGCGCCCTTCTTGCTGAATTTTGACGAAAGATCAATGGCGGGACTGTTACGTCAAGCCAGAAAGAGCGGTTGCGAGGACAAAATAAACCAAACAAACGTCTGCGATTATGCCTCTGTCGGCTGTCTCGAAAACACCATGGCAGGCAATGACCGTTCGGGCACGGTGGATATAAATTTGAATCTTCTCAAAGCCATAGAGCTTACGCTGGCAAGAGGCGGAGAACTGCGGCAATACACCGATGCCCTGTGGAACAAACCTCATCCGCCGAAAACTTTTATCGATACGGGCGACCCCTCGAAGTTTTCGACATTTGAAGAATTCTATAAGGCGTTTGAAAAGCAAACCAAATTTATTGTAAAGAAGATTTTTGAGCTATACGACAAGAGCGACAGCGTGCGAGCCGATTTTCATCCCACACCGTATCTTTCATTGCTAATAAAAGGCTGCATCGAAAAAGCGCTTGACGTCACCCAGGGCGGCGCCGAGTTGCGTTTCATAACAGTAGAGGGAGTCACCTTTGCTTCTACAGTTGATAGCCTGCTTGCCATAAAATATCTCGTTTTCGACAAAAAAGTCTGCACGATGCAACAGCTTATTGAGGCGTTGAAAGACAACTGGGTAGGACACGAAAGGTTGCAAGCCATCGCCAAAAACAAGGCGCCGAAGTACGGCAGAGATGACGAAGAAGCTGACAAAATTGCACGGCAGTTTATGGAACTATGGGCGGAAGAGTGCTGGAAATACAAAACGACGGCTACCTACGCGCAGCTTCGTCCGGGCATGTTGAGCTGGAATTATTGGGTAGGCGACGGCTATGTGCTGCCGGCAAGTCCCGATGGCAGAGCCAACGGACAGTTCCTGTCGAACGCTATTTGCCCTTGCAATGGCGCCGACACCAAAGGTCCGACTGCCAACATAAATTCCGTAGGCAATGCCTTGGGCGGCAAAAGTCAAGACGGCGATTATTTGGATTACATAAACTATTTGCCAAACGGCGCCAGCCACACCATAACACTTTCACCCTCACTCATCAGAGACGACGCTCATAAACAAAAACTTATGGCGCTACTCAAGGCATACGCCGAGAACGGCGGTACAGCTTTACAACTGAATATTCTTGATGCCGATACCTTGATAGAAGCGCAGAAAAACCCTTCCGAATACAGACACCTGCTTGTCAGAGTCACCGGCTATAACGCTTATTTTTCTTCAATCGGACGAGAGTTGCAGAACGAAATAATAGCAAGAGAAATACACAACAAATACTAGGATAGAATTATGCGGACTTTTATACTTGACATACAAAAAATGTCCACAGAGGACGGACCCGGCATCAGAACAACGGTGTTTCTCAAGGGCTGTAATCTGAGGTGCGCTTGGTGTCACAATCCAGAATCCATCGCCTTTTATCAACATATCTTTTGGCTTGAAGAGAGGTGTATGGGTTGCCATAGTTGCGTTGATGTATGCCCAAAGAAGGCAGTATCGGCTGAGTCGGACGAAATAAAAATAGACGAAAATCTTTGCGATTTTTGCGGAAAGTGCGTAGAAGAGTGTCCGATGAATGCCATAGAAATCAAAGGCGAAGAAATGACAGTCGAAGAACTCCTGAAAGAGCTGATGAAAGACAAGGCGTATTATGATGCCAGCGGAGGCGGAGTGACGCTTTCGGGCGGCGAGGCGGTGTTGAACTGGGAATATGCTTTGTCGCTTCTTAAAGAGTTGAAACAAAGAGGAGTACATACCGCTATCGATACGGCAGGCTGCTATCCTTTCACGATACTGCAAAAACTCCTGCCTTATGTCGACCTGATTCTTTATGATTTGAAACAAATCGACAATACTCTGCATAGCCAATTTACCGGAGTTGAGAACATGTTGATTCTGCAAAACGCCGCTCGGTTGGGCAAGAAGAAAGCACCGAAAATTTGGATTCGAACGCCGATTATCCCCGACGCTACCGACAGCGAAGAGAATATCAGGGGAATAGGCAAGTTCATAAAAGACAATATGCCGGAAGTCGAAAGGTGGGAGTTGGTAAGTTTCAACAATCTTTCAAGGCAGAAATACAAGCTGCTCGGCAAGGAGTGGCAATACAAAGACACTCAACTTGTAACAAAAAATAAGATGCAAAACCTTTGCAATTTGGCAAAGAGCATAACAAACAAAGCGACGTGGTCGGGCGCGACTAAACCGGAGGTAAAGTTATGACAACTTTTATCAGCAACGAGGACAAACAAAAATTCGCAGTAACGGGCAAAATAGCCTTGGTATCCAGTATCAGTCCTTTCGGGGAGCCTCATGTTACCCTAATATCATCGCTGCAGGCGAAGGACGAAAAAACCGTAATGTGGGGACAATTCACTCACGGACTCAGCAAAGAGTACATAAAGAAGAACCCCTTGACGGCATTCCTTGTGCTCAATCTCGAGAAGAAGTGGTGGCGGGGCAAGACGGAATATCTTGACAGTGTCGAGACAGGCGAAGACTTTGATATGTACAACAATCAACCGCTTTTCCGCTATAACACATATTTTGGCATCGGCAAGGTGCATTATATGGAGTTGAAGGATTATTCCGGCGAACAAAGTCTGCCTATGGGCGCGATCATAAAAGGCGCATTGCAGGGCAAACTGATAAAACCCTTTGTCAAGCCTTGCGCAGACGGCATAAAGAAAATAAAGGGCATCAGCGTCAAACTTGCTCAAGACTTGTCCTCTCTGAAATTTCTTTCCTACATTGACGAAGAGGGCTTTCCGGTGTTGTTGCCTGTGATACAAGCCACGATGAAAGACGAGGGCAGGATAATAATACCTCTTTCGGCTTATGGCGAAGAAATAAAGAAAATAAAGACCGGAGCGAAAGTCGCGTTGTTCTATGTGAATCTTGAGTTGTCAAGCGTGCTGTTGCAAGGATACTTTGGCGGCATCGGCAAAAAGTTCGGAGTGGAATATGCCATATTTGACATCTCAAAGGTCTATAATTCCATGGTGCCCGTGCCCGGCTATATCTATCCTATGGAACCGTATAGAACGGTGCATTAATATTGACAAAATGCTAAATTGTTGTTAACATATTAAAATGCAAAGAGTATTAAGAACAGCAGGAATTTTAATAATAGTTTCAATAATAGCGTTGTCGGCATCGATTCTTTTTTATGCCATGCCGCAACCTTCCGTCAGTTGGGAGGGTACCAAGTTCATAGCGCATAGGGGATTGAGTTCGCAGTGCTTCGAGAATTCAAAAGAGGCTTTTTTGCGCGCCGGCAAAAGCCCCTTTTTCTTTGGAATAGAGACCGACATATGGCTGACTGCCGACGGAAAATGGCTTTGCGCCCATGACAACGACCCTTTTGTCGACAGTGGCAAGCTTATCAGTGAATTGACCGCTGACGAAGCGGCGACTTTGCCGCTTGATACATCAATATCTCAGTGCGAACGCCCCATAGGCGATACTTTTATTTGTACATTCGAAAAATATCTGGAAATTTGCAAGCGTTTTGGCAAAGTACCTGTGATAGAACTCAAGTATGTTGCCAATGCCGAAGAAATAGAGAACTTGTCGGCTACCGTTTCGGAGGTGTTTGACATCGGCGAAGTCATGTTTATCAGTTTTCATGCAGAAAATATCAGTCTATTGAAAGGCATCGGAGCGCGCGCCATGCGGCTTGCCAAAAGCCTTTCGATTGCAACCGACGTAATAAATAGCGGTGAAAGTGTAGGATTGAATTATAAAAAACTTACCACAAGTTTATTGAAATCGGCGAAACAAAAGGGCGCAGAAATAAACGTGTATACCATAAACAACAAAAATACCGCCGAGCGTTTTGTCAAGCTCGGCGTAGATTATATTACAACAGATTTCATTTTTTGATATTATAAAAAAACTCTATTCTTTCTTTTTTCTTATTGAAGGCAAATACAGCGCCACCATGAGCGCAACCGTGATAAGCGCCGCCGCCAAAGCCAGTGCCGCCAGCACAAAATCCCAAGTGTGTTTATTCTCGAGATCGTCGATTGCGTTGCTTAGTTCAGCCACAGCGCTGTCCACGCTTTGTTGCTGTGAATATGTCAAATTTTTGTTTTCATTCAGTTGGTTTAATGCCACCAAAGCGTCCTGATAACGTTGCCAGCTTTCCTTTGTGTAGTGCTTTTTTTCTATGCTGAAAGCTTCTAATGTCATAAGAAGTTGTTTGGCTTGCGCATAATCGGCGTATCCGAAGGATATGTTGGCGGCGTCTTGCGTAGCAGTGACACCGGCTTTCAAACAAAAATCTGCATCCCTGCCGAAAGCTTCATAAGGCGAATACAATGCGCCATCCGACAAGACCAAGCTGTTGCCGCTGACGAGAGGGAAATAATAATATACCACTTCGTTGCCATATTGGCACCAATCAAAAAAGTCGGTATCCATACCAAATTTTATCGGCGCGCCGTCTGATATGACTTTCATAACCAAAGCGCCTTTGCCTTCCGGTAGAATGATATTTTCTGCAATATCTATCGTGACATAGCCGTCGTGCGGAATGGTACCGTCGACGATAAGCGGCATAAGGGAATAATCGGGCGACACGCCGCCTTCCGAATCTACACCGGCATAATATATCTCGTATTCGCAACCCTTTCCTCCGATTGTCTCGAAGGTTATGTAATCAAGCTTGTTGCGACTGTCTTTGCTGAAATCAAAGATATTGATAACGGCGTAAGAGGCGGTATCAATAACTTCTTTGGGCAGGAAATGATTGGCGGCGCCGAACTCGTCAAGCTGATACCTTGTCGAGGTGTCGGCGGTTTTTATTCCGCTCACTGCGTAAGCGCGAGAACCGGGCAACAGGTTGTAAAGGGAAGCATCCTCATAAGAAACCCATATCAAACCGCAAATATCATAAGAGCCTTCTCCTTGAAAAGAGCGCACACCTTCGCCCCAGCTGTTTTTTAGCAGCCAAGCGCCGTTATTTTTTGGCAAGAACAAGGTGTTGAAATCGTCTTCGCTCAAGGCCTTGAAGGCGGTCAAACTCTCGACATTCCAAGATTCAAGATAGTGGGCAAGTTTCGCCGGATTTTCGTTTGCAAGACTGTTAAGTTGCGCGGTAAGAGCTTCGCGGTCGATATGAAAGTTGTCTTTTGAAAAATTGTCATCATACCCCACGACGCTCATGGCATGCGCCGCCATTTCGGGCATCATTTTTGCCGACGCAATTGTGTAAGAGTACCTTCCGTCACTGTTTTGAACTATGCCGGCTTTGTAGGAATCCATTGCGCAATTTATGGTCATGGCGCCATAACTGATTATGCCACGCTTTATATTCTCTATCGTCGGAACGACGGATACAACATCGGATATGCTGAACAAGGATTGCATTTCGGAAAAATTTTCCGGAGGAACAGCGTCCAATCCGTAAAAATAAGGCACATCGTTTCTTTCAGCGGACCACGGTTGGAGGTATAATAACCCCAAACGAACTCTTCAAAACCGCCTTCAAGCATAGCATCGTTTATTGTGCGGTTGGGACCATATCCCTGCGCGCCGCAACTGTCGCAAATAAAACTCAATCGTTGATAATCCAAAGAACATTTTTCGCCGCATTCAGAGCATTTTATGATCAAATCAAAACTCACCGCCTGTTCGGACAAATCAAAAAAATCGTCAGGAGAATCGGCATTTAGGTATCCCATAGCTTTAAGATTGGACTCCAAAGTGGCTATTGGACCAAATGCCCAACAATTTCCGTGATAGCCTTGATCCTTGGTTGGAGAGATATATTCGGATGTATAACTTGCGGGCAGGATTTCCAAACTCTCTTCCAAAGAATAAGTTTCTGCGGATGCCGTTTGAGATAATGATATGCCTGAAATAGCAATAATCAAAATTGCGGCAAGACCAAAGCATAGTTTTTTCATTTTGCCTCCAAAAGAGTCAAGTCGACAGAAAATTCTGCCCTTATTTTTTAATTATAACACTTGTAGGCAAAAATGCAATACGCGAAAGCTCCGATACGTCATTTCGTCCGAAGTGTACGAAGTGAAGAAAATCTCAATCCTTATGAATATAAGCGGATGAGATCCCTCTATTCCGCTATCGCTTCAATCGGGATGACA
>CAYJBS010000004.1:0-25931 GCA_964368435.1 uncultured Christensenella sp.
AGCTCCCTTTCGGGAGCTTTTCGCTTGGTCGGATTATTATTCTACTCTAAAGTATTCCACCTCAAGATTTGCGTTGAGGACATCGACGCCGGCAAAGAGGTATGAGCTGAGGAACTTCGTATCGTATACTCCGTCATATCTCATATCTGTCGCTGAAGAACCGCTGATACTCCAATTCGAGAGGTCGTTGACTACGGGAATATAACCGGTACCGACGTTGGTGCCGTCGACGCTTATGCTCACCATGTACACCTGCATATCGGCTGTATCGTATGAGAAATATGAGATTAGTTCATCGTTTGCAAGGTCTTGCTGATAATTCCTTACCATTATTGATTTCGAGATACTTACTTCCAACGTGTGTGTTAGTCCGTCGAACAGGTCTGGACCGATCCTCGGTATACCTTGGGTTTCGGTAAGCGTATATAAGTACTGCGCCGAATACACTATGCCGCACTTATAGATTGTGAAGTACATGGCATAAGTGTCAAGCAAGAATTCGGGATAGTACATCTTTTGGTATCCGAGATAGAATCCTCTGGTATCGTTCGGGGCATTATTTTCGAAAGTAGGTTTGTTGGAACCCAGCATAAACCTTACATAATCAATGTTGTCGTAGCCGATGTTGTTGTCATGAGTTGCCTTAAACTTTATACTATAGGTATCATAATCTGCCGATAAAGGCGCCCCTGAACCGTTGTCTAAGAAAATCTTGTTTCCGGAGGAGAAGAGCGTCACATCGGTATTCGCCTTCAGTTCTCCTGTAGTCAGGTCATAATAATTTCTGTCATAAAGCTGCTTCATTCCCGTCTCCATCTGATAAATTCTGCCACGGGTATTTACAAGCCGTATGGCGGAAGTCGACATGGGATTTGTGATGACGTTCATAAGCTGGCTTGCCGTCAAGGAGTCTCCTATCGTCTCGAAGCCGTTGCCTATTCTCAATGTATATCGCACGCCATCGTTCTGAATATACAGATAAATACAACCTGTTGTGTCGTCAAACGATGCTTCGACTACGGTTCTTTGGCTACCACTCCATATGATGTTGGTATAATCCTGCGAATAATAAAGCAAACCGTTGATGCGAATGAATACCTTTGTGAAATAAGTTGTGCCATTGTAGCGGACATAAAGTCCCAGTCCATTGAAGCCTGCGGAGGTTATGTTGGGATTGCGCAAGTCGCTGCCCGGGTCTGTCGTCTTGAGAATTATGGCGGCGCTGTACGGATACACCCATTTGTCTAGATAGCTGGGATTATAGTCGACAGGCAATGAGGCATCGGGGAATCCACCATCAGGCATAGTAGCAAAATCAAGCTCAAACACCGATTTGAAATAACGGAAGTTCTTGAGGTTTGCCGCAGTGATATTTGTTTCGGAAGTCGTCGTTATGGTCATATCGGCGCCCTCATCGTAGTTGTAGCCATAGTATGTTATGGGGTTTGCCATATACGGCTTGGCGCTGACTATACCGTTTGTCAATGTTTCGGAGGAATAGTTCTGCGAAATAGATATGTGTATTGTCAACGTGTCCATGTATACACCGTCATAATAAACCTTGGACTGCAAAACATATGCGCCGATAGGCAATGTCGCGCTGCTTTCAACATCAAATCCGTCAAGAACATATTCATAAGTTATCAGATTGAAATTTATGACAGACTTGTATGAGGAGTTGAAGAAAGTATAGCTTTGGGTAAGCGCGGCGAAATCCACTGTGCGAGCTTCAGCGGCGCTATAGCTTTGTGACAGATAGGACGAAGCCGTAGGCATAAGTGTCATCGCCAGTGAGCTTGCAAGCCCCTGTCTGTAGACATTGTATCTTGAAACCCATGCTACGCATTCGTTGGCTTCAAAGCCTGCTACCGAATCGAAATAAGGCGTATATGACTTGCCTATTGCGAAGCTGAAGTAATATACGTTGTCGATGACGGCAAGCACTCTGTAACCTGTCGAGTCGCTTGCGCGTGTTCCCAACTTGTCGATATAGGCTGTTATGGTATGAATTCTTCCATCGAACAAGTCGAGTTCCGCAGGCTTGACAATTGTGTTGCTAAATACCTGCGCGCCGCCGCTCTTTCCATAGAGCGTCAATTGCTCGGTGCTTCCGCTGTTGAACCGCATTGCAAGATAGTTGTTTGCGGTACCGTCGCCGTTTAGTATCAATTCAAAGTAATAGGCGCTTACACCTGCTTTGGGTGACAGCGTAAATGTTGTGTCGATAATGTCGAAGTCATGCGTTCCTGCTGTGGCTCCGTTGTCATTTGATAAATAATAGGTATAGTTGCCGTTTATTTTTTGTCCCAGTTGCGCGCTGCCTGTTGAGGAATAGAAGGCGCCGCCGGTGTTGCCACCGCCCAAATCGACGGCTCTGCCCCAAAGTTTTTGGTCGTCGCCTTGTTCAAAAATTCTGATTTTGAAGGGTTTTGAGCTTACGCTGAACTGTTTATAGCCGAACAACTCTTCATCCATAGTAATCGAGACTGTTTGCGCGGGCGATATTGACAACATGTCAATAGCCGCTCCGTTGTAGCTGAACTCACTGCTGTACGCAACTTGCTTGTTATAGTCCGTTGCTCTTGGCGTCATGAAGCTCAAGTATTCGGAGGATCCGTCGACATAGTTGACTTTTACGGCAAACTCATCCGTGCCCGTCAACATGATGTTGGGCAATTCATTGTTGTCGCCAATGCTCGTGATGTATCTGTATATGTTGAGCTTGCTATTGACATAAATGTATTGATAATTGTTGCCGAATAATCCCTTCGCCGCAAGCGTCTTGTTCTCGCCTCTTGCAATTGTGTAATTCAGCGCAATGCCTGCCGTGTCGATATCGGAGCCTATTCCTATCTCATCGCCATAAACCAGTTGGGATTCCTCATATCTGTATGCGTATACAAGCCTTCTTTCGTCTTCATCAAGCGAAAGAATAATTTCGCTGTAAAGCGTCTCAAGCTGAGCTTTCGTATACGCTTGTTCGGCATATACCGATTCAATATTGCTCTGCGTGTACATTGATGCATACGCTTGTGCGAATTGTTGTTCCGTAACATCAGCATAAATTATGGAGATCTTTTCGGGTGTCATATAACTATCAAAAAGGGCTATCAATTCCGGCTCAATAAGCAAAGCGAATCTTTCGTCGATTTCTTCAGGCGTCAAGACATTGCCCTCGCCTATTTTTTCTAAAAGGATAAGAATTTGTTCCTTTGTTTCAAAACGTAACATCATCTCTCTTGCAGTAAACACCGACAAAAGAATCTGGTCTTGATCGTAGGATAGATTCAACAGTTCTTCCTTAGTGAAGGATTGAAGAAGTACCTTTTCTTTTGAAATAATATAAGGCGTCTCATCCCACAACATATTGAAGGTGGCATCCGCGCCATGAGCTTCTTCATGGAGCAATTCAAGCCAAATTTCTATCGGACGTTTTGTTACGGTATAGTCGGTTTTGTCAAAAGTCACGTCATAGTTTGTCAAATATGCCGCCAGCGCATTGGTAGGCGTGAAGTCATACCAATTTCCGTTTGTCGCCTGTCTGCTGATGGTATTTTTGTAGGCAAGGAATGCCGCAAGAGGATGGGGAAACACGCCGTCATCATAGTTTACGGGCAATTCAAAGTTTGTGCCTAGTATGTCGACAAGGCTGCTATCTCCCATATTGATTGAGCCGGAGATTGCGTTGAAGGTGACGGGTACGCCGTCTATGATCATGGTCGTCTGCTGCAAAGTATAGGTTATGTTCATGACATCGACAGTCAAATGGTTTTGACCCAGTTTGAAGCCGTTATAGACATATTTGTATTGTTCTGTTGTAGGCGGTGTGCCATATACTGCCGAGATGGATGGATTGTTAGAACCGTCATAATCGGGATTGGCTACTTTTATGACAAGCGGCGCTTTCTTGATATCCAACTTTGGCTGATTTCCTAAGAATGCGTCATATGTGAAGAAATAATTTTCGTTTTCGCCATCGTCAAGGAAATCTACGATAATAGAATCTTCGAGGATAATGCCTGCGTTTCTGGCGATATCGTCTCCGACACCCTCAACAAAACTAACCGCGGGCCGGTCGAAGTTTATGGCAGTAGTCAGTCCCGCCTCTCTGTCCCAGCTCATGAGTCCTTTGCCCTCGCCGTTGTTCTGGGCATAAATGAAGTTTACTTGGTTCAGTGCATCGCCGTAAACTCTTGTTACGACGAAATAATCGCCTCTGTTCTCAACATACATTACGGGCAGCTCTCTTCTTTCGATAATCAGATTGCCTTTTGAGGCTTCCTCATTGTGCCGCAAGTTGTAGTTGCCGATATAAATATTTTCTCCGTTGTAGTCTTTTATGTCGTATTCGCCTACAGGCGTTCTGTAATCTACATTGCCTTGTACGCTTACGGCATAAGGACTGAATCTGTTGCTCGGGAAGAGTCCTGTCGCGGCGTCGAACAGATTGTCGGGATAGGAAGCGGCTTCAACAACTTTTTCAAGTTCCAAAGGATTGAGCGCAAAATTGTATTGCGGTGTTGTTATGCTCTCGCCGTAAGTTTTATAGGTTTCGTCAAAGTGATAGTATATGATTTGGCGCCTAATCGAAAAACGATATGTACCGGGCGCTACCTGTATAGCAAAGTTCGAGTTGGCAACGTTGCTTGTTATATTAGAAGTTTTGACGGCAGAATAAGTCTCCGCCGCTCTGATTGAGGAATAATCCAACTCAAGCATGCCGAATATCAACTCTTCGAGTAAGGTCTCCGAACTTTCGTTGAGCAGATGCTTGATCATTTTTTGGTCGCCGTTTTGAAGGAATCCTCCTACGGGAGTATCCATGTACTCTTTGAAATCGGCATCATTCGCCTTGGCATCAATAATCATGAAGCCTTTGCTAAATTTATTGATACCGTCGTTCAGCATGGCGCCGTTCAAGCCGTTGTAGTACTTCCAGTTGTAACCTTCTATTTCTTCGGTTTCTATCATAGAAAGCACTACCTGTCTCTTTTCTATTTTATAGTCAAGATTGGTTATCAAAGAAATATTTTGGAACTTGTGGTTATAGTCCAAATAATCTTCATAACCCGGTCTGATTTGGGCGTCTCCACGGGGGAATTTGAACTTGGCTGTGAATTTGTAGCTCTTGGCGTCCATCGCCTCCTCTCCAAAATCAAGCTCGACTGCCAAACCGTCCCTTTCTTCAAAGGCATAGTCGCCTGAATAGCCTCCGAAGTTGAAGAATTCATTGGAAATCGTGGGAATCAGCCCGTCATATTGCTTGACGGTTCTTCCGCCGAAATCGCACGAATATAGCGTCTTTACTCTTATGTTATAATCATAATTCGTCGACGGAGACAACCGCAATCTGAAGTTCATATTGGTTGTTCTGGGAATAATCGTAAATGTACCGCTGTCGGCATCGGTAATATGTCCTTCCATAAACGACGGATATGCATCGTTTCGTACATATTCGAAAAATACCTCTTGCTCCTTGTCAATTTGGGGCGAAGACAGTCCAAAATTGGTTACTTGCGGCGGTTTGCCGTCATATTCTTTCAGGACGCTGTTTGTTTGAAGTATGATATCCAGTACCTTAGGGATGACTTTGAAACGATAATTCTCGTCTACAATCTCGCCTTCGTCAAGCTCAAGCGGCACTCCGGCGGTGTCAACAAGTACGGCAGTATAGTTCTTATTGCCTGTCACTACTTTTATGTTGTAGCCATCGATGAGGTATTCGCCGAATTCATCGGTGAGTAGGTTGCCGTCGACATCTGTCTGATAAAGCACACTGCGCGGCAGTCTTTCCTGTTGTTGCATGTTTATGTAATAGGGATAGACATTTAGTCCGTAAGGCACAAAGTTTATTTCTGTCAGCAACTGATAGTCCAAACTCTTGTAATAGCCTTCGAGTTTTATAAGCGAATTGTTCAAAGATAGGTCGCCGCCTGTAAATGGCTTGGAGAAAGTATTGACAAGCACCTTTATGGTGGCAGGAATAATGCTGAATTCAGTTATGCGATAATCCTGTTCGCCGTCTTGAAGCTCCCGCATCTTGTAATTGTTGTTGGTAAGGCTCATAACCTTGACAGAATATCTGCCCACATTTGTTACGCTGGTTTTGTCAAGATATATCGGTGTTGCGCCGCCTTCTATCAGTTCTGCGGTATAAATAACAACGTTGAGGATATCCCCTGCGCAAATCTCATGTGAAGGTACTCTTGCTTCATAGTTGTAGGGAGAGCCTTTGTAGACGCTGCCTGCGTATTCGCCACCTTCGAGAGAGCCGTAAGGAATATTATAGAATTCAGTCGACACCTCTTTCTTCGAAATGGTAAACCGATAGCCCTCAGGCGCAAAGAAGCTCAAAATATGGTTGGCATCATTGTTGGTAAAATCCACGGTGTAGGTGCCGATATTTTGGCTAGGATTTATGAAAGAAATGATTATGTTGTTTCTGATGTCGCCGCTTGCGCCATGTAAAATGATATTCTCTTGCTCAATTGACGGAAGCAAGCCGTTGTATTGGCGAGAAAGCGACTTTAGTTCTATTTGCGCGGCGCGCTTTGTGATTGTGAAAACGCCGGGCATAAATATTATGTCGTAGCTCGGGTTGTTTGCGTTTGTGACGGTGCCTTGGTTTATGGCGTATACCGCTGCATTCTCTCCTATTGTTCTTGTCAATGCGCCTGCCAGTGTGTCCGATGCGTACAGTCCGCTCTTTGTGTCGCCTGCAACGACAGAAGCGGTATAGGTCAAGGCAGGGTCTGCCTCGGTGCCATATGTCTTCTGCTTGGCTGTGGCGGCGATGCTGACCTTGCGCCTTGTTATTTCGATAAGTCCCGCGCGGTATTCTATGTCATAGTTCGATGACAGATAGCCTTGGGGGGTTATGACATAACTGCCTACCGCCGAAGATGCGCTTATGTTGTTGTCCAGATTGTCCTTGCACACAAAAGACAGATTGCCGCCCAGTGAAAGAACAGAATCGGTGTATGCAAACGGAGTTTCTCGCTCTGAAGATGGCGTCACCTCAAAGAACGGCACAGCTTCGCCGTATATCTTTGAATAGCTCTTTGCGCTGAGAATGAGCTTTCTTTTGTAGATGATCAAGGTGTTGGACACAAAGGTTATGTTATAGTTGTCGTTGCGCAGACTGCCTAATAAAATGGTATAGCTGCCTACTGCGTTGCTGGTTGTGGCATTCGAGCGTAGCAGATAGCCGCTGAAGCCGTCGCCTTGAATAAGTCCGCTCTTGTCATTGCCCATCACGGCAGCCGTAGTAAAGGTGAACGCCGGATCGGGCTGTCCGTATTCCTTCGTCTTGCTGTCGGAGATAATGATTATTTCCCTCTTGGTGACAGTAAACTGGGTTTCGGCATAAGTAAATGCGTAATTGCGGTGCGGCGCCACGCTGACTTGCATGACATATGTGCCCACAGGCGCTTTTTTCCAGTCGTATATGCTTGTTGCGTCGGGGAAAGTATAATTTATGCCGCCCAATGATTGCGGCGTATCGTTATAGCCGAATACATTGTCGACATGAAGTATTATTTCGGTGCCGCCTCCGCTGACTTCTCTGTATTCAACGGCGCTGATGATTGAAGAAAATTCAGGATTGTTCTCGCCGTATACCTTTGTGACGGCATTCGGCGCAATATGGATATTCTTCGGACGAATGACCAAAGTTCTTTCGTCGTTGATAAAAGAGTTGTGAATTCTGTCGTTGTTCACAGGTGAATCGGCGTCATAGTCAAGGACTATCTTGTAGGTGCCGGCATCCTCGGGCCACTCCGAGAACTCCTCGCCTGTGGCTTCATTTATGTATTTGAAGGTATAGTTTATGCCGGGAATAAGCTGCATTTCGGCAAGCATTTCGCTTTGTGGCATATCCGTGTGCGCCGAATAACCGAGTATTTGGTAAGAAATGATATTGTCCTCTCCGTACCAGAAATAATAGGTCTTGAAGTCGGTGTTGTATTCCTCTCTGTCAGCAAAAATGACTTCGGCATACATTCTGTCGTGCATTATGATGTCATAACTTGTTTCTTTTACGGCATCGCCTTCTTTGTAGGTTATGTAAATCTGTTGCTTCCTTGAGAAACCCGAAAAGTCGGTGTTATCAAACTGTCCGTAGTTGAGGATATAGTGGTCGGTCGGCAAAATATTGGCGACAGAACGCACTTTCTTGGATTCGGAAAGCGGCAATATCAAAGTGGTATTGTTGTTGTAATACAAAATGATTGTGCCGTTTGTGAAATCATATTGGTCAAGTTCTACATATTTCGTCTTGGGAATCATTCCCATGCCGATGCTGTCAAGTTGTTTCTTATTGACGGTTATTTCAAAGTTCAGCTCTCTTGTTTCTGCGCTGTTGCCGGTATATGCGAAACGAATGATAACAGGACGCAATCCCAGTCTGCCGTCTGTCATTATGTAATCCGTCATGCTTGCGGACATAGAGACCACCGTTGAGGGCAGAATAACGTCATCACCGATGTCGGGCGTGCCCATATCGTGATAATAGGTCACAATAATCTTTGCTTGGCGCAAATCCAGCGCCATACCCTCGGTGACATCGGGAATATAAAAGTCCGGCGCCAACTCTATTGAATAAAGGTCTTTCGGTCTGATGCTGACTACTGCGTTAAAATAAATATCTTGATAACGCAGATCAATGACCTTGGTGCCTTTTATGTTATAGTCAAAGTTCGAAATAATAAGATTGTCTATTTCGTCGGCTACCGTCTTTATTTCGCTGAACTCACCGTCGTTGTATACGACTTTGAAGGATGCTCCCGGCGCAAAGTTTATGTGGTCAACACCTTGTAGCGCAGTAATAGCAGGCTGATCTCCCCCCGTACCGCCTTCGGTTGTGTCCCACGTGGCGGAGGTGGCAATCTTGTAGGCGACAACTATGTCGAAACTTACTTCGAAAGTTTGCTCGTCACTTCCTTCGGGAGTTTGTGTAGATATGGATATTGTTCTTCTTTCTGTCTCTACTCCGGAATCAAGTGCCGTGTTCAGCTGAGTAATAGACAGAGTCATTGTTTCAAAATTGCTTCCTTCGTTCATAAAACGATAAACTAATTCGTTGGCTTTTTGTTCTGAAAGTGTTCCGGAATTGAGTGCAATGCTCGTCAAATTCGTGTAGCTGAGCTTCATACTCAAACCACTGATATCCAGCGTAGCCGGCACTCCTGCTTTGTAATAATGCTTCTCAGGGATACTCAAAAGCTCCAAAGACGATATTTGTCTTACGATAACATTGAGAGTTGTTTGAATGGACAGTCCGCCATAAACGATGGTGATTGTGCGGTTGCCTGCGGTCTTGTCGGCTCTTTGGTAATCGGTCATAATCTGTTCGAGAGCAACTATTTTGCCGCCGCTTTCGAGAGTGCAGTCGAGATAATAGGTTGTGAAATCAATCTCCATACCCGCAACTACCTGCGGAAGGCTGTCGGCAGGAAGAAACTCTCCCTCAACAAGTTCCACCAACTCTATGCTGACCAAATCATTCTTGACATATACAGGTATTGTCGTCTGCAAGGTCAAACCCGTAGCTTGATATTTTACGACAACCTCGTGATGTCCCAGTGTATCGAATTGTGTATTTTCGAAGGTCCACTCGTCGCCGAAAGGACCGATGAAGCGTTCGGATTGTATCGAACCTTCATAATGTATACGCATCTCCAACCCTTGTATATCAAAAGACTCGCCCAAAACATATGTCGACTTAAAGATGCCTTCAAATTGTATCGATTCTGCCTTGCGGATAACCAGCACTTTGAAAGAACTCATTTTTGTGCCGTATTTTTCGGTGGTATAGGTGACGATAACGTCTTGATTTCCCAACTGTGTGTTGTTGAAGCCCGATACCATATCTCTGGTAATGGCGTTCTCTATTGTTACGCCGTCATTGAAGTATGCAATGAAACGCGCGCCTGTCAAAACAAGCTCCGCCCTTGCATAAAATATGTTGTTTGTGGGCGGTGTGACTGTGATACGCAACAATTCTTTTTTGAAAATTGTTATGTCGACGGTCTTTTTCAGTTCCTTTTCGTCTTTGTTGTATGCAAACTCAAAAGTTCTGCTGCCGTAAACGTCAAGATAAAGACTGCCGACATCGCCGTTCAGCATATTGTTCTCGACGGG
Organism: uncultured Christensenella sp.; assembly: GCA_964368435.1. Taxonomy (GTDB): domain Bacteria; phylum Bacillota; class Clostridia; order Christensenellales; family DTU072; genus DTU072. The sequence goes on from CAYJBS010000004.1 coordinate 10,141, forward strand.
GTATATCGCTGAATAAGAACCGTTGTCCATTTTCAAGCGGTATTCCCAAACCGAAAGCTCAATCGTGCCCTCTTCATAAAAAGGAGCAACTTCTTTGTTTTGTTCGGTCGATTGAGAATATGGCATAATGACGCCGTTCTCTACTACAGGAAGCAATATTTCAAGCGCAGACGGTTTTGTTTCTATGACCTCTATGTCAAAAGAAAATGTCTTTTTGATATCTGTGAAGGACAGCGTTATGGTCTGCAAACCTACCGTTGTTTTGTCATAGCCTGTGGCTTTGACTTTTTCGGCGGTCATATTTACGACTTCGGTTGTCAGGTTGTTATAATCTATGGACAGCTGTCCGCCTCTCAATGACAGATCGGTGCCGACTATTTGGATTTCGGACGGCATGCTGAGAATAGCAAAGGTTTCGGCTTCTTTTTCCAGCACTACGATGGCAAATATAACTGATTTCCCTTCATAAGATAGTGTGACAATGTCTCTGCTCTTTGCAACGGAAGTGTCATATGTCAGGGCATTTTTGAGTTGTTCTTCTGTTGCGTATAGGTCGGGGAAAGGCTTGTATTCGGTATAGCCGTTGTCAAAAGTGATGAACAGACGCCCGCCTGCAAGTGATTCTTTGGTGATTTCTTCATTTATGAGATATAGGTCCTTGTCGGGAACCTCAGCAATGGAAATGCTGGTGACTTTCTTTGGGGTGACGGTGACAGTCAGCGTGGTTTTGTAGTTATTCAGGTATTTGATTGTCAGTTCTTGAGTGCCGACAGAATCGGGATTGAAACCCGATACCATGTCCTCGGTGACAGGTATTATGTCGGGATCGCCGCTTTCGTAAAATATTTTTATTTTGAGGTTTGTTAAATCAAGTTCTTGGGATTCTATGTATTGGGTTTTGTAGTCAATTTCAACCTTGGTCGGTTCAATACGAACTATCGGGGCATTGGATATTCTGATTTTTATGTTGGTAAAAACATTCTCGTACTTTATGCTCAACACATGCTCGCCGATATCCTGAGGGTCATAGTCACTGACCATCTCGAAAGTAAGGGGCATGGTTTCGCTGTTTCCGTTGGCATAATAAACAGTGAGTTGTGCGCTGCTCAAATCAAAGGTCTCGCCTTTTAGGTATTCCAGCTTGGGCAATGAGGTCAACGCTATCCTTTCGATAGGTATCTCTTTGCCACTGCAGCCGCCAATCATAAGCGCAACCAATGCCAGCAGTATTATTATAATCGGCACCAACCTCTTCTTCATCCAAACCTCCTGCACCCTTCGTTTACGGAAAAAGTGCATACCTATCCCTTTTAATATACAGTAAAATTGTATCATAACAGATTTATTTTAGCAATACAAGTTAAGTTAAATTTTAATAAATTTATATATTATTTTATTATAAGGTGAAAAGGCATCTCATACGTGCTGTAACGACTGAAATGGAGGGCTCATCGGCTTTTTGATATGGATTGCAATTTCTCCACAGCGCTTTGCTTCGGTCGAAATGACATCAAAAATTTTGTCATCCGAAAAAAAATATGTCGCTTGCAATTTGTCAAGCGACATATAAATACCAAATGTTAGCGAGATAATATTATCATCGCAGGGAAAAATTAAAGTCCCGTCATGCTCCGCACTTGCAAAATATTGTTTTGGAGGCTGAATTTCTGGGCAATCTCAACAAAGCCCATTCCGTAACTTCTGTTGAGGCTCTTGATGACCTCGGTAAGCACAAAATAGTTGCGGTCTTCGACTTGCAGCTTGTTTATGATATAGTCATATCCAAAATTCTTCGTCATATTGATTGTGACGATTACTTCAAGCAGCAGCGTATACACGCCGTACTCTTCGACTTGCAAAAGACTGACGGCATCAAGGAAGGTAAGTCCCTTATCAAAAACCATAGACCCAAGAATTTCGATAAGAATATCTCTGCGGTTTTTTATGCCCAGTTTGCGTTCAAGTTTGGAATATGGGCAATTCGTGCGCTCTGCGACATCGATAGCTATTTGTTTGATGATATTTTCATCTGCAAAAGGACTGCTGCCGCGATATCTCAAGGTCGTCGATTCGATAGCCTTGCTGAATTTTTCGACGCCGCTTCTCGATGTCAAAGCCTTGCCTCCCACGTCCTGCCTATGCCACGCCGTATAGGTGGCGCCGTCAAGCCGCGGCAATTCAAGCAGTTTCAACAAGAACACTTTGTCGGCTATGCCTTTGCCCTTGAAGAGTGAAGCGCAAGAGGAAAACTTGTAGCGTTTATAGTTGTTTGTGAGGTTCTGGAATTCGGGAGTTTTGTGGATGCCGGCGACAACCGACGGAATGTCGTCAAACTTGATTTTTGTCATATGGTTGGGCAAACGGAAGATATAGCCGCTGTCGCCATATTGACTGTTATAATATGCGTTGTAGCTTTCGTTCAGATCGACAAAAAAGTTGTCAATCTGCGGCTCTTTCGGAGCAAATACCAAAAAGTACGCGCTGTTATCTACAACAGAATACGCCAAAACTTTGATTTCTTGCCGCGCATGGATAAGACGTTCGAGAAGTTTTGTATAATAGTCCTTTGCCTTGTCGTCGGGAAAAGCCTTTTTGCCATTGATGCCGTCAGTTACAACACTGTACACAACACCCGATTTGTAGATTTCCTTTGCCATTTTTACCTCACTTATTTGCGTAGAATTATTTAGAGTAATTTGTTTTGAAAAGCTCGAACATATCCGGCTCGGAGAACTGCTCTTTGCCTGATTTTTTCTTTACGGATTCTTGGATAAACACACGGCAACTATCTTCCATAATGCGGATGACTTCGAACGCTTTGTCGATGTCTTCTCCGCAAGCTGCCACTCCGTGGTTTGCCATTATGCAGCCGTTTCTTTCTTCCATAGCCTCCATTGCGCCGTTGGTCAGCGACTTGGTTGAAGGCAACGCATATTTCGCAATTTTGATACTTCCGCCTACCAAACTCTCCATTTCGGGAGACATAACAGGCACTTCTATGTGCGCAGCGGCTACAGAACAGCAGTATGACGGGTGAGAATGTATCACGGCATTTATGTTGCTTTTGGTGCGCAGAATTCCTGCATGCAAATCCTTCTCGGAAGAAGGTTTGCGCTGTCCTTTATGTTCCAGAGTATATATATCCATAAGAACAAGGTCTTCAGGCTGAAGCCTGTCATAGTCCATGCCCGAGGGTGTGACAAGCATTGTGCGCTCGTCAACGCGTATAGATATATTGCCCCATGTTCCTTGCACGAGATTGCTTGATACAAGTTTTTTCCCTGAAGAAATTATGAGTTGTCTTATTTCGTTTTCTGTCATTGCTTCATTTCCTTTAGTTTCGTTTGTTGGTCAAGTTTTGAGTATTTTTTCTTGTAAATAATATGCATCAACACTGCTTCGGCTTTCTTGATCGGCTTTGCTCCGCCTATCATTGCGCTTTCAATGAATGCCTTGCAGCCCTTCTCAAGCACCAAAGTCGCGGTATCGGCTTCGTTGAGGGTCCTTCCTGCCGCCAAAGCTCCGCGGTTTTTTATTAAACATGCGTCACGACCGATAAGAGCGCGCAACACACCCGAGACGCTTATGCTCTTTACGCATCGAACAGAAGGTCCGACTATTTGCGCAAGGTCATCCAGCAAAGGCGGTACTGTTGCCGCCGTCTGAGATACTACCGTAGTGTAGTTTTGCGAACTTATGATAATGGCATTTATGCCCTTTTTACGATTAAAGATGCCGTTTATTATCGAGATATCCCCTTCAAACTTGTCTTTTAGGGAGTATTCGGCAATATCTTTCTCTGAAGATGCGACAAAAAACTTTTCGCCGTCTTTCAATGCAATTGTGGCTTCCGTACCGTATTTTTCATAGTACTTCTTTAGTTGCTCGATAAGTTTACTCATTTTTAGTTTTCTCCTTCGAATCTACCGCTATTGGCTCTTTTGTATGCCTTTTTTAGCCCATAATAAACATCTTTATAGCTTCGGAACAAATCACCGTATATTTTTTTGTTCTTTTCGTCGGGTTTATAGACCTTTTTTATTTTTACGAAGCGTTTTGCATCGGAAAAATCTTTCAGTACGCCCAACCCTATAAGAGCGGTAATGGCGCCGCCAAGCGCGCCTGCGCTCCTTGCGTTCTCGACTACGCCGAATTCAACGCCTGTTATGTCGGCGACAATCTGCATCCAGCTGTCGTTCTGCGCTCCGCCGCCTATTATGCGCAGCCTGTCGCAGGTCAAACCGTAGTCCTTTTTGAAGTTCTCGAGAATCCAACGCAAATTGTAAGCAATGCCCTCGTATACCGCTTTCATAAAATGTTCTCTGGTATGCTCGGGGTTTATGTTGAACAGCGTTGCGCGTGTCGTCGTCGTGCTGACGGGACATCTCTCGCCAAGCATCCACGGCGTACAAATGAGGTGGTCGGAGCCTGCCGGGATATTCTCTATCTGCTTGTACATATATTGATAGATGCCCTCGCCCATTTCCTTGACTTCTTTGGAAAAGAACTGCTCGATAATCCATTGAATGTTTGAGCCTGCCGCCTCGGTTATGCCGACAACCAAATTCATTTTTGGGTCGGCGCTTTGAATTGCCGCCGCGCCGTTTTTGAATTTCGTCTCGTCGTTTGAGGAGGCGCAAACCCATGCCGAAGTGCCCAAATAGATATGTATGTCGCCGTTCTCGGTCATGCCGCTGCCGATACAGGCGCTTTGCACGTCGTCACAGCCGCCAAACACAGGCATGCCTTCGTATAGACCCAATTCCTCCGCAGCTTTGGCGGTAAGCCCTCCGACATTGTCGGTGCTTTTTACAAGCGGCGGCAGTTTTTTGGTATCAAGTCCCGTAAGTCCCAGTACCGATAAAAACTCTTTCTTTTTCAGATCCATACCGTACGAAGAAGCTCCGCTAAGCTCTGCAACCATTTTTCCTGTACACTTGTATTTCAAGAAACCGTTCACATCGAGAAAATATTTGGTGCTATTATAGATTTCAGGGCGCTCTTCTTTCAGCCAAATCAGCTTTGCAATGACATCCTTTCCCATGATAGGAGTGCCCGAAAGCAAACTGAAAATGCGTTTACCGCCGAGTTTTCTCATTATGCTTTGCGCCTGCTTGCCTGCCCTGCCGTCGACCCAGGATATGTTGTTATAGAGTGTATTGCCCTCGGCATCAACCGGAATAATGCCCATTGCTTGCGTGGCAAAAACCATACCTTTTATGTCGTTTTTGTTAACTTTTGTCTTTTTGATAAGACTTGTAGTCGCTTCGCAAACGCCCTGCCAATATTCGGCGGGGTCTTGTTCCACCCATGCCGGATTGGGATAATATGTCTTGTATGGCGAAGACGAACTGCCGATAAGGTTGCCTTCATAGTCAACCAAAACGGCTTTCACCGAGCTTGTGCCCATATCGTGAGATATTATGTAATTCATTTTTTTAACAATCCTTTATCGGTTTTTATTACGTTTTTGAAGACATTGTCAAAGCGTTCAAGCGCGTCGTCAATGACCTCGTCAGTATCTGCAAGAGAGGTATAAAGTCTCGACCCTGCAAGCGTCACAATGCCGTTCGCCATATACGCAGCGCCCATGCGTTCCATAGAGGTCTTTCTTTCAAGCATATTCTTTTTTGTCTTGAGCAGACCGATAACTGATTTCAGCAAGTTCATCGACGAGAAGTCGAAGCTCATTGCGCCGGTACACTCGAGGTGAACGATACTGCCTTGATTATAAACTACATAAGGAAGGCTGTATTTGTCTACAAGTCCCTGCAATCCCTCTGTCAGTCTGTCACCGGCAAGTCCTGCTTTTACGCAAGCGTCGGTTCTTTCGATTTCTTTTATGGTGAGGTATCCTGCAAGCGAAGAAAGCGGATTTGCCGCCAACGTGCCGCCTACATAAGCTCTGTGTTTTATGCTGGCAACGCCTGCCGCCATGAGTTCGGCATATTCCCTCTTGCCACCGACACCGCCTGCTGCGGGATAACCGCCTGCAATGACCTTTCCGAAAATAGTCAAATCGGGCGAAACATCGAAATAGCCCTGCGCGCCGCCCAATCCTACTCTGAAGCCTGTCACGACTTCGTCAAAGATAAACAATGCGCCGTATTTTGTGCAAAGTTCCCGCACACCCTTGTTATAATCGTGCGCCACGGGTCTTGTGCCGCTCTCCGGTCCTACCGGCTCTACGATTACGGCGGCGGTGCCTCCGCGCAAACGGTTGAGTTTCAACATGCTTTCAAGCATACCCAAATCGTTTGGGCGAACCTCGTCGGTAAGCGCAAAGCACTTGCCCGGAATACCGTGTGACTCAATGAAATTTCTTGAACCGGGGATCTTCAGTCCATAAACCATTTGGTCCGACCAGCCGTGATAAGCTCCTCCGATTTTTATGATTCTCTTTTTGCCTGTGGCTATTCTTGAGATGCGCAGCGATGCCATAACGGCTTCGGTGCCCGAGCCAAGCATTCTGAACATCTCTACATTGGGCATATGCTTGTTTATTTCTTTGGCTATCAGCATCTCCGATTCGTGAAGCAGTCCTGTGACGGGTCCGCATTCGTTCAAGTGCTCAATTATTTTTTCTCTGATGAGCGGATAGTTGGAACCGAGAATAGTCGGTCCGCCCGCCTGAAGAAAGTCTATGTAGCGGTTGTTGTCCTTGTCATATAAATAAGCTCCCTGCGCCTTATCGATGCATATGGGGAAAGGATAGTTGAAGGCAAGGTTGTGTTGCACTCCTCCCGGGATATATTTTTTTGCCTCGTCAGATACTGCTTTGGATTTGGCGCATTTCTCTTCGAAGTATTTCAGTACTTCTTGAAGCGCCTCATCACTGATTTCGTAAATAGACTGCCCTGTAAGATTGTTTAGTCTTTTGTAAATGTTCTCGGGGTTTTCCCATTTCGTAATGCCGTATCCGTTCATTATGTTTCTCCTTTTTTATATATTTTTTAGGTTACTCTTAATAGACATTCCCACTCAATGATGTCTTCAAATCCTGTTTGCGCCTTGAAATTGTGGGTGATTCTTGCTCTATATAGTCCCGACGCTATCGGGTATTCGCCGCGCTCAAGCGCTATTTCGGTTTCGCCGACTATGCGATAATAACGTATTTCTTCCTGCTCGAAGTCATAGAGCGCACCGTTTACTTTGTCTCTGTATTTTGCTTGTACTCGCCTAGGTGTGCCGTCGCCGCCTTTTTTGACAAGATCGTAATCCTTCCCGTTATATGTTTCCTGCTCGCTACTGAGCTCTTGAAAAATCACCTCGATGATTTCTTTCGGAGCAATCATGTATCTCTGCGTTTCGAATTTTATGAAATAATTGGGATTGATTAGCGAGGTGCTCGCGCCTTGATCTATTTTGGTTTCGTAACCGCTGATCTTTGTCGTGGTCAGGTCCAAAACCTCTCCTTCTATGTCAAAGCCGGAAATAAGTATGTTGTTTGCGTCATAGATGACGTCATTGCTATCGCTGTACGCACGGAATACAAATCCCGTAAATAGTTCGATAACAAAGAACAGCTGATTGTCTCTTACGGCGATAAGACCGCCCGACGGAACATAGTATGACAAGACGTCGGCGCCCTCTCCGTAGACTCTGTAGTTTACGCCGATAACTTGTTCAAAGTCGATAATTTCTACTTTTTTCTGAACGGCTCCCTCAAATGACGGCATATCGTTCTGCTGTATTTCGTAGATTCTTATGATAGCATTTCCATAGCCGTCATAAAGCAGGTTGCCCAGTTCGTCTTGCATATGCAAAGAATATGACCACCAAGATTTTGTCATGACGTCGATAATTTCTTGTTTAATTGCGTCCAGATTGTTGGCGCCCCATCTCGTGATGACAATCTCAAAACCGTTCCAAGTCGGGCTGGCAAGAGTCATATTCAAGCTGCCGTCGGAAATCATCCGTTGCTCGATATAGTTGCTGACTAAATAGACGGCTCTGGCGTTGTCAGTAGTATGGAATCTCCAAACCACGGCATCCTTGTTGGGCACAACGGTAATGACGTTGATGAACTTGTTTATTATGCGGAATTCTTTCTGCGCATAGTTTATGGCGTTGTAGTATCTGTTGCCTTCTATACGGATAAGAATAAAGTACTTGTTTCCGTTTTGGGGCGGTGTCGTTGGATAGTTTGAGCTGGTCATAATGACCTGTTCGTTTATGTATGCGATTGCGCCGTTCTCTCTGAGAATTTTTATGTAATATACGCTGCCGTCGGTATACCGCGCAAATCTCACATTATCTTCAAAATCAAGAGTCAGCACTTCGGTGAAACCTTCAGGCAACGAACTTATCATATCCAAAAAATTTATGTAATATACGCCGATATGCGGCAAACTGAAGCCTGCCGTATTTTGTCCCGGCAGCGGTACAATCGAAATATCTTCATATCCTGCCACTCTGGTATCAACGGATGCGTAAGGCATCGAAACGTCGCCATAGAAGGATATCGTGGAATAATAATTTATTTTCGCATTGATTTTTTTGTAGATTTTTATGTTGTAGCTGTAGGTCAATCCCATATAAGTTATGGTGATCATTCTTGTCTTGAAATGCTCATCGGCTTCATAATCTTCTTCCGACAGATTGGCGTCAAATCCGGAAATCGTTATGCCGTCCACCATCATGGGCATTATGTCCCACCAAGTTTCTTCCGAGTCGGCAAAGCGGAAAACTCTGCGTATCGTACCGCCTGTCAAATCAAGCTGCTCTTTCAGCATATAATTGATTTTTGGTGTTTCTTCAAGAATAACCGCTTGAAGGAAGCTGTTCAGCACTCGGACATAGGCATTCTTTGTTTTGCCGTTGTAAGTAATCTTTACTACTCTGTCACCCAAAGTTGTGTCGGATTCTTCATAATTTATCATTTTGTTGGTCAGGGGTATGCGTCTTATTTCGTCAATACCTATGAATTTCACATAAATGTACTTATCTACCAAATTTAGGCTCATCCCCTTGGATACCGTAGCAATCAGGTCACTGGGCGGAGCGCCCGCATCGTTGGGGTCGGTAAGGGATATGGATTCGACCTCGTTTAAGATGACTTCTATTTGATAAGTCACCGATATCGGCGCGTTTTGGTTGTAATAATCCTTATAGCTCAACTCTACAGTCTGCTTCTGTCCATATTGTTTGAAATCTATGCTTGATTTGTTGTATCTCCAGCCGTAATTTCCCGAACCCTCAGGTTGCAGGGTGATGCCTATTTGTTCCTCGTTTGTACCGTCATTGAAACGCTTGTTTATTTTTATGCCGGTGAGGTCAAGTTGATTGTCGACGCCATAAATATAAAGTGTCTTGGGGTTTTGTAATATGGATATTTCGATGACTTGTTTCGGGATGACAATGATCGAGAAGCTCTCGTTTACGACGCCTTTGTAGCGGAAACGCAGCGTTTGCGGTCCGACTTGATACGGGTCGTAACGATAAAGCATATCCTCAGTCACATCGATTGTATCGGTATTGCTGAGGTTGCGCCACCGAACACGCAATGACAGGCCTTTGAAATTCAGTTCCTGATTTTGGAAATAAGTCGTCTGCTCGGTACCGTCACGCACAAGTTGCAGCGATTCGACAAGCCTTTCTGCAACATAATATTCGAAGGTTACCGAAGCGCCTTTGTAGCTTAAGACGGCGTTGTATGGTTGTTCTCGGACCACGCTGTTTCCGTCGGACTGGGCATCATTTATGATTTGCGCCTTATCTTCGCCGTTTCCGACTATGTCGTCAAGCGCATAAATCATTTTGGTCTTATTGTTCATATAAGCTGTCATCATACCGCCTGCGGGGTTGATAATGGAGCCTTGCGCGACATAAGTGTTCGTCGGCGGCTCAAGCTCAAGATATACGACAGAAAGCGGCAATACCGTCACATTCAAAGCTTCCGACTCGATGCCAAAAAGCGTGAAAGTAATGCGCTTGGTGTTGTCGGCGGAAGTCGGATCGGCACAGTCGAGAGTAATATCGGGCGAAAGCATTCTTGCTTCAACTGCCGTCCAGGGATCGGTATCTCCGTTGTCATAAATCATGCGGTACTTAATGAAGGAAATATTGATTTTGTCGCCGACGATATAATCATTCTCGGTGACATCTCTGTAGTTTGATAACTCCATGCTGACAGGCGCCCTGCTGACAACTTTTACGTTCAGCGGAATGCTCCACGCAGGGTCTTCCATATAGATTACGGACAACACGTAATCGCCTGACGAAGAAATATCCAATATTCTTCTTGGTTCAACAGCGCCCTCTGCAAGTATGCGGAAGCTCTTTGCGGTAACATGCGTCACCTGCTGATATACGCCGTCAATTTCTTCCATGGTGTTTACGCTGGCGGTGATAGTGACGGTATAGACCTCGGCTTTCTGCACCTCAATGAGGTTCTTTTCTCCGCTTTTTATGACGGCGACTGCCGCGCCGCTCTTGTTGGTGGCGGTAATCTTGATTTCCGGATCGGTGTCATAATCATAGGTCGATTCGGAAATTCTTATGTCATAGTCAAGGATGCAATCGCCCGCAGGCACATCCTTTTTTTCGAGAGGCTCTATTGTCAAACCTCTTATTTCGGTATTCTCGATAGTCTGCACATTGTAGACCTTCAGCAGATTGTCGCTCATAAGATATGTTTGTGTTGCTCCGTCGTCAAAAGTCACCTCAACAACACCGCTGGCAAGGTTTATGGTGTCGCCTTGAACAATGTTTTGTAGCGTTGTCTTCGGGGTTCTGACCTCTTCTCTTACTATTTTGCCGGATTCGTCGTATTGCGCCGCCTCAAGCAAAATGCCGTTTGTGATGGGATATTGTTTTATTACCATGCTCTTGTAACGGCGGGACAGCACCTGCGTCTTGAATGTAGTAGTAAAAACTTGGTTTTCGGGATATTTTGTGTACTTAAGAGTCACTTCGGTAGACGGTGTTGCTCTGCTATTGTCGAACTTATACTCGATATTTTCGACAAAGCGCTCGTTTATTTCTTCTGATTTGCCGTTGTCGTAGGTAAATAACAGCACCATTCCGTCGGGAACAATGTCGTGACCGACATAGACAGCCTTATTGATGGGGGGAGTCTTGACCGAAATAGAGAGTAGCTTCTTCGGAATGATTGTGATGGGCACCACGAGCGACTCGGTCTTGTATGTAAGTCGAACATCTTGCGGTCCGACGATATCGGGGTTGTAGTGGGTGACATTGTTGTCGAGAATAGGCACCATGATTGTTCTGCCGCCCTCAAACTCAACAATTATGGTTCCGCCCGTGACATCAAAATCAGTGCCTTCAATATAAGTGGTTTTTGTCGGAATATCCCCTATCTTGACATCTTTTATGACAAGATCAAGCACCTCGATATTGAACGAGGCGGAGGCTTTTTTGTAATTTATTTTTACGGAAAAGACACCGGGTTTGTTTGTGCTGAAGGAAGCGTCGATCATCTCTTGCGTCACGGGTATTTTGTCAATCGAGTCGTCATCATATTGCACATAAAGAATAGCCGTTGTTAAATTCAGTTCGTCACCGACAAAATAATAAAACTGATGCATCCCGTCGACAGAAATACTCTCCACTTCTGATTCTGCCGAAACAATATCTATCTGGCAAGCGTACAGCAAAGAGATAAGTAATATTATAAGAATTGTGATGAGTAGCCTTCGTTTCACTTGGTTTGTCTCCGTATGTCAGCTGAATTTGCGGTCCAAAAGTCCGCAGATTTCACACATTATATATTATAATATATGTATAGCAGCTTTGCAAGAGTAAATTAAAAGATAATTCAAAAAACAAGCGTCAATCTTGAAGGCTGTTCTTGGCAACTGTATCGAGCGCATAATCAATTTTATTTGTCGTAATGTTGGCAAGTTCCTTATGTTTCAACAACCGTTCCAGTTCTGATGTATCGTCGACGGTAAATACCGACAATTCCAGCCCGATACTTTGCGCTTTGGCAAGCATTTCTTCGGTGCAATATCGATAATTCAAATTCAAACCTTTTATTCTTTGGTTGTTTTGGGTATCTATAATTCCCTTTATGGTTTCCAAATTCTCAATTCTAGGCTTAATTCCAAAAAATCCTACATTGAGATATACTTGTCCCATAGTCAAATGCGGCAAGTCCTTTTTCTTGACTGAGCCGGTGAAAATAATCTTGTCCTCGACGCCTTTTTGTTTTGCCAGCGCCAACACAGACTGTACAAGTCCGCTCCATTTTACATCGCAATTCACCATAAAGTCGTATTTCTTTATGTATTCGAAGACAAACTCGAGCGTTATGGCTTTTTTCGGACACAATTTCGGCAAATGTGAAATATATAACAAGTCGCCTCGTTTATAGATATCCACCTCGATGACATCGGTTGCAAAATCTCTGATGACATCAAAATATTTTTGTGAGTTGCGTCCCGTTCCAAGCGCGCCGCCATGTGCCGTAAGTAACATGATTATCTCCTTTCTGAAATGTAATATGGACTGGTAAGCACCAGCGTCAAATTGCTTTTGCCTTCCATTTCTCCTTGAATTTCTATTCTAAAATACCCTTCTCCGCAGTCAAGCATAAAACTTTCGCCGATATTGAAACTCTGTTCTGCGCAAGAAGTGCCTTTAATTGCAATGTTTTTTGCGTTTACGCCGTATTTCTTGCAGAATTCAGAAAAGTACTCGAACACCTTTATTTTAAAGCTATGCCTCCCTTGTGTCAATATACTGCCGAACGGAAGATTTTCTCCGTCTGCCAAAACATCAATCCCCAGTCCTGCGGAAATATAGGTGTCGCCTGATTTTATGCTTCTCAATGGATTTTCGGCATCTCCCAAAAAGGTGAAGGCGTACGAAGCTTCATCCTTTTCTCTATGCCAATCATAGCCGTAGACCGCCGCGATGCGATGACCTTTTTGCAGCAAATTGTCATAAAGCTGTACGGCTTTGAGGTTATAATTCACCTGATTGGGTGTTCTTTGCGACCATACCTCAAGCGCCGAAATGTATTCGAATTTTGTTATCGGCAGTTCCATAAAACAGCCTTTGCATATCGGCGCGCCGTAGCGCATAGGATGCGCAATTGTCAGCACCGCGCCGGCTTTCGACGCTCTTTCTATTATTTCGTCGATATCCTGCATGTTTATTTCGCGCCAGTCTATCGCCGTGTTGTTGCCCAGCGCCGTGATATGTCCGAAAAATGTCGTCCACTCTATGCCCTTGATGACATTCAAGCCGTATTGCTTTCCCCATTCAACAGCCTCTTCAACTGCGGAAGTTGTGTTGTGGTCTGTGACGGCTATGCCGCTGTATCCTCGCTCTTTTGAGGCTTTGATTAGAGTTTTAGGCGACATTTCGCCATCGCTGTGGAAGGTGTGGCAATGCAGTTCAAAAGGATAATATTTATTCAACGTTGACCTCCAAATCGAAGTCTACATATGGAGTGACAAAATGAAAGGGTGAAACTGTGACTCTCCAAATGCCATTTTTTACCGCTTGCGGAAAGAAACCTCTGGTGCTTTTTTTTGCGGAGATTTTCAGAAGTTGTTTGATGCCGTAGCGGTGAGCAGTGCCGACAAAGCCGTCCGGACTATCAATGGAAAGAGTCAGCATGTTGTTTAGTGGCAAGAATTTTTCAAATTCGGAATTATCAAATTTTTTCTCCGGCTCATATATTTCCATACCTTGGTGAAGAAGTTCCAAAGCCTTGTTTTTGTCTTCAAGAATTGACGGCGAAAAAGAAAATCGGACACAAAGTTCCGCGCCGTCAAAAGGCACTTCGAATGGGATAAATATATGGTGGCAACTTTCTTCGGCAAAAAGCCGTCTTTGCTCCTTCAAAACTATCATATTTTTTGTTCGTCTTTATAAAAAGTTTCGATATATTTCATTATGTCTGATCTGCTTCCGCGATAAGGTCCCGGCGCTTCCATTTTTGCCGAAACAGTCGCCGTGGCGACAAGCAAGGCATCTTCAGCACTGCGATGCAACCTTTCGGTAATATATGCCGCAAAGGTAGTATCTCCCCTGCCGCTTCTGCCGCTGAGGTTGCGCGCTTTTATCGGACATGTCGAAAGCGTCTTGCCGTCGTATGCCAACACCTCAGTGTTGTGCGTGATGACGACTTCCTTTGCGCCCCATTCAACAAAAAGCTTGGCGGCGGCAACTCTGTCGCTCAAGCCTGTGAGTATCTCGGCTTCGGCGGCGTCGGTTTTCAAAAAATCTATGTACGGCAGTAGCTGTCTTTTTTCTGCCCAATCCTCAAAATACATTGCGCCGCTTTCCTTGTCGGCATGGCGTAGCAGTGCCTGAACGTCTACGGCAACCTTGCCGCGCTTTGACAACGCTTTTATCAATTCACCGTCAAAATCTCCATAAATGAGTCCTGCAAGGTGATATATCTCGGCTTTTACATCGGGAATGTCAGCAATCTTGAAGGGATCTCCCTGCGCAATACACGTACAGGTGCGACGCTCCTTGTCGGCTGTATGGTACTTGTTTCTTATGGAAGTAGACGCCGCCGAAGGCACAAAATATATGTCCTCCTTTGGAATAACCAGCTCCGAAAGACGGGAAATATCCTTTTCGCTCAGCTTGGTGACTGCGCCGACCTTGTGTCCCAACGCATGCGCTGCCGCCGAAGAATAAATAACCGCTCCGCCAACCTCAATAATGAGATTGTCAAGATAGTCTATATTATAATCAAGTGAAATATGACCGATAGTCAAGGTGTCGTACTTTTTCTGCATACCGTCCTCAATGATGTGAATTTTTTATAATGTAATTATACAATTGTTATAAATAATAAGCAAGGTGAAATAGTTTAATTGAGAACCGTGTTGTGCGTTTCTTGACCCTAACAAGATGCTTCAACCTTATTTTTTTAAGATAAAAAGGTACTCATGTGCTAACAGCAAAAAGTTATACAAAATCAAACCGTTTGACAGTTTTGCCTTTGTTGGAGAGATTTGACAAATCAATACTCCATTTCTTCTCTATATCTGCAATACGCATTTCCTTGAAGTAGTCAACACCACTTATGAACCCAGCCTTTTGCAAATAATCTTCAACAAGGTCTTCCATTAGTTGATTTTGCAAAAGCATACAGAAATGTTGACGAAATCAAAATTGAATTAAACATTCTAAACTCCCTTATCGGTTCGAAGGATATAGAAAACGACTTTGCTAAATTGATTGTATCTTATCCGAAAGTATTAAAATGCATTCCAATTCTTTTGGCGGTTCGTGGGCATGAGCTTTATGCTATTGACACAGACGGCGAATACATATTCCGGAGCGGGACGAAGGCAACCATGCCTTCGCCTTATCCGCTCGTTCAAATCCCGATTATTTTTGGACATACAAAAGAGGGCATAACGCCCTCTTTGTGTATGTGGCGGAGAAGCCGGGATTTGCTCCGCTTGAACTACTGCAATATGCTCATGCACTGCATTGGCTGGGAGCATTTATGCTTGTTATATTTGTCGTTGTCCTGCGCTTTCACGCCGGAGCGGGACGAAGGCAACCATGCCTTCGCCTTATCCGCTCGTTCAAATCCCGATTATTTTTGGACATACAAAAGAGGGCATAACGCCCTCTTTGTGTATGTGGCGGAGAAGCCGGGATTTGAACCCGGGCTACGTTTCTCACGTACTACTCCCTTAGCAGGGGAGCCCCTTCGGCCGCTTGGGTACTTCTCCAATCCGATTTTTATATGCTATAAGATATTAACACACACCCACCCCTTTGTCAAATAATTTTTATAAAATTGCTTTTCAATATGAATGAGATGAATTCGCTACCCTCGCCGCACA
>CAYJBS010000004.1:26031-35795 GCA_964368435.1 uncultured Christensenella sp.
GACTTCTCATTTTTTCGGGAAAAAACTTATTTCATTGCCGGTCTTGATCTGTCGACGATATCGCCGAGTTCAAAAAAGTTTTCGGAAATTCTCGACGGGTATTTCAACATAGTGAAGCCGTCGAAGTTCAGCCTTTCACTTATCAAACAGCCGTTTGAATAGGTTGTTTTCATATTCTTGCATACGCTGCAATAGATATTGAAGCCGCTTGACTGAAGATATTTATTCCTTGTGTCTTTGAAAGAAAATTGAGTGCCGAAAGGCGCGATAAAAATGTTGGTTTCTCCTGTGATAGGCGCCACCTCTTTGCGCCATTTGGTTATGTCGGACTGCAACTTTTCCAAAGAAATACTGCCGTCTTTGAAACTGTTTGAATGATAAAAGCTGTGACAAGCAATTCGCCAACCCTTTCTTTTCAGCGTGTCGGCAACGCTTTTTGCTTGAAAAACTGCCTCTTGCTTAGCCTCACCCGTCAAAGAATTTGTTCTGTATCCAAAAACCCCTTGATAACCTGTGACCGCCGCAATACCCTTTGCGCCGTTGAACGAAAAATCGGGATGACTGCTTACGAAGTCTTCCAAAATCGGAGCGACATCACCCAAATAATCGGTAATATATATCTCTCCCACCTTGACTCTCGTCGTAAGATTGCCTGCGGCGTCTACTGTCAAACATTCGGCAAAACCGTCGCCCTTCATATATTCATAATAATTCATATCGTCTACGGATAAAATCAAAGGTTTTTTGCCTTTGGGAAACAAAAAGGGCTTGCCCTGCGCCTGTCGCACCTTCTCTATGTCGACAAGCACAAAATCGTTGTCATAAAGTTTCGGCAAAATCTCCAAAAATTCACCTCTTGTTGTCATCCAACAGTTGTAGCCGTTTGACTCGCTGCCTCTGAACGACAATTCGGGATAGAGTATCAGACTGTGAAAAAAAATATGATAGACCTTTCCGCTATAAAGGGAAAGATTATCTGCAATGTCTGCCTCGGCAATGCTATTTTCTTCATTCGATAAAACAGCAAATGACGAAATGACAATACATAGCGCAAAAAGAAAAACGGCGATGAGCTTTTTCATAAGTTTATTATGCGCTGCTTCGCCGTTTTTATTGCTGTCTGTTTGTTGTTTTATGCTTCTAAATACTTTCTAAGCGATTTTTGCCATGCCGCCACCGCCTGCGGTTCAAAGGTTTCCGGAATTGCTTGCGCGCATAGTTTCACGTCCTTTGAGCGTTGCACCGCGCCTTTCAAACGCAAGAGAATATCAGGTCTTCTTATGCCTTTCTTTACTTTATTAAGCAGTACGGCTTTTGACATAACGATTTCGTTGCCGTTTGCGCCGGCGGAAAGCTCCTCCGCAGTCAATATCTTTCTGTCAAAAAGGAAGTCTATCGCGCTTGCGCGATAGTTCAGCAAGCAATTCTTGATTACGCATATCGATGTCATCGGCGCCGCTACGGCTTTGTAATATTTGATTTGATAAGCCCAAAGATTCTTTGTCGAATATTCCTCTCCCCGTTCGTCAATATCGATTATTGTTTCCGCAAGCATTTTTGCCGCCAGTATGGCGTTGGTAATACCCGAGCCGTTCAAGGGAATAGGCATCGATGCGGCATCCCCCACAGCGGCATAATTGTCACCGACAAGACGCAACAGCGTCGACTTCAGCGGAATATGCTTTATTTGTCCGCCACGCAGTATCTTTTCTCCGATTGAGGGCTGTTCCTTTCGCAACTTCGTCAAAGCCTCGTTTATGCGCGGCATATCCAAAGGCTCGACACTGCCGACAAGCACGTCAGCCATATTATAGGTCAGTTTGAACCAGGCAATGCCCTTCAAACCGTCGAATTTGAAATATGTATTGAATCTGTCGGCATTTTTGACTTCTGCTCCTTCCACCAATTCGAAATAGGCGCGGAAGGTATAAAAAACATCATTGTTGCCGTATTCAGGCGCCATTTCATAGCTTTTTGGCAATGCGTTTATTACCGGTGAAGCTATGCCTGCGCTGTCGATAACAAAGTCGGCGGCGATTTCCTCCCCCTCGACAACAAGTCCTGCCACAACGCCGTCTTTTATCAGCGGAGCCGAGACGCTCTTTTCGAACAGTATTTTTGCGCCTTTGTTCAGCGCATTGTCTATCAAATATTTGTACAGTACCTTTCTGTCGATTTCCAGTTCTTGTTGGCTGTCGGGGATGTCATAAGATATGCTGGTACGCAAAGCAGGCGAATAAAAAGTCGCATTCTTACGCAAATGATAACTGTTTTTGTCATAATCGGTTATGCCGGCATACTCAAAAGTACGATTGTTCATTGTGTCGTGCCAGTCATGTCCCAAATCCTCACGCTTTTGCTTTTCAAAAACCGTTACATCATATCCCTTTTGCGCAAGATATGCCGCCGCGACAAGTCCGCCGTGTCCGGCTCCTGCAATAACTATTTTTTTCATGATACCTCAAACTCTTTTTTCTTATTTATGCATTGATCAAAAAAATTCACCATGTCGGCGATTATGCTTTCCTTTTCGTAGTCGCCTATCAGTTCGTGTCGAACGTCTTCATATAGACGCATTTTTACGTCCAAACTGTACTTTTCGTAGGTTTCAAAAAGTTTCCGAACCTTTTCGCCCATGCCGCCCAACGGGTCACGCTGTCCGCTCATGATGAAAATCGGCAGGTTTTTAGAAATTTTTGCAAGGTTCTTCGGTTTATACGCTTTGCCAAGCTCCCTCGTCATGGAATAAAAGAATCCGTGCGACATAATGAAGTTGCAGTACGGATCGGCATTATATTCTTTCACTTTCTTCACGTCGCGGCAAAGCCAGGCATTGTCAAGGTTTTCTTCGGCAAAGTGCTTGTTGTTTGCCTTAAAAGACATATTGAACATCATTTTATTGGGTTGATCCATTCTGTAAAAAAGCCGTTGCACCGACGTAAGCAGTCGCCCCACGGCGAGTTTTTGTCTGCCCATATGCGCCGAGCCGCTGAGTATGATGCCGTCAAGCGGAGTATCATATTCTATTTGCCGTTGCGCCAAGAAAGAGCCGTAGCTGTGCGCAAACATCAAAACAGGTAATTTGTATCGTTCTTTTAGCATTTTTGTTATGGCTATTTCGTCTTGAAGATTTTCATAAAAATTCCGCTTGCCAGCGATACCCAGCCTTTCGATTCCGGCGGTCTTTCCGTGCGGTCGGTGATCGTCACCGAAAGCAATATAACCGTATTTGTTGAGTTCTCGCGCAAACTCGTCGAAACGCGCCATATGTGATGTCATACCGTGTACAAGCTGCACGACAGCCTTCGGTTGCTCCACCTCGTCCCACGCATAACAAGCAAGTTTTTTGCCTTCAAAACCGATAAATTCTAATTCTTTCAATATAATATCCCCTGATAATGCTATATTAATAATTATATCATATTGCATGTGCCTTTTCAACACCGGATTTTGACTATTACAGCAATATGAAGCGCTTCGCCCGTCGGAATTTTTGTTGACTATTGAAATTTTATATGTTATAACCTTTGTGATAATTCATTTTTTTTTGTATTATCCGATAAACAAATGATAGTCCTCAAGGAGAGCACAATATGGAATTTCTTGTAGAAGGATTCAGAAATATCACCATACCTATGATTGCGATGTGGCTGATCGGAGGTACGTTAATATATCTCGGCGTAGCCAAAAAGATGGAGCCTGCTTTGCTGGTCGGTTTAGGCTTCGGCGCAATTTTGGTCAACCTGCCCTTGTCGGGCGCCATAAACCAAATTATGGGCGACAACATGCAAGTAAACGGCATTGTCGAATGGCTTTTCAAGGTAGGTATTGAAGCAAGCGAGGCGTTGCCGCTGCTGCTCTTTATCGGAATAGGCGCAATGATAGACTTCGGTCCCTTGCTCTCCAATCCCCGATTGTTTTTGTTTGGGGCAGCCGCACAGTTGGGAATTTTCTTAACTTTGTTTATTGCCGGTTTCTTCTTCCCTTTGAAGGATGCCGCCTCGATATCAATTATCGGCGCTGCCGACGGTCCGACAGCTATATTGGTTTCCCAAATTCTGAAGAGTCAATATATGGGGGCAATCGCCGTCGCGGCATATTCGTATATGGCGCTTGTGCCGATTATTCAGCCCCCTATCGTAAAGCTCATCACGACAAAAGCCGAAAGACAAATTCGTATGCCCTACAATCCGAAGAACATAAGCAAAATCACGAAACTTCTTTTTCCCGTCATCGTGACAATCATCGCAGGTCTTATTGCTCCGGCATCGGTTTCGCTTGTTGGCTTCATAATGTTCGGCAACCTCTTGCGTGAATGCGGAGTATTGGACAGCATAGCAAAAACGGCAAGTACCGAATTCAGCAACATAATAACTCTGTTGCTCGGTTTGACAATTTCATTCTCGATGAAAGCCGAGAACTTCATTCGTTGGGACACCCTGCTGATTATGGGGCTTGGACTGTTCGCTTTCGTGTTTGACACTATCGGCGGAGTAATGTTCGCAAAACTGCTCAACGTCTTCTCAAAGAAAAAAATAAATCCCATCATCGGAGCCGCAGGCATTTCAGCATTCCCTATGGCGGCAAGAGTGGCGCAAAAAATTGCGTTGGGCGAAGATCCGCAAAATCATATTTTGATGCATGCGGTCGGCGCAAACATAGCCGGACAGATAGGTTCGGTAGTTGCAGGCGGTGTCGTGCTCGGCATGATCGCCAATATGCTATAATAAGGAGAAAAATATGATTTCAGCATTTTCCACAGCATTAGTAGACGAAACTTTGTTACTCCTCGGCGGCGGTATGTTCGGTGTTTTCCTTGTCATCGGTGTTATTATGGGAGTAGTTTATTTCTTGAATTATATCACCGGCAAGAAAAAGAAAAAGGAATGCCCAAAGGAATAACACTTCAACTTTTCGACAATCAAAAAGAGGCGCACAGCCTCTTTTTTTTGTTCTCAAATAAGTTTGATTTTGGGTTATTCTTTGTCTTTGTTCTTTGATTTTTTCTTCGACAAAAACAGCGTATAAAGAAATGCGCCTGTGAAGCACAGCCCGAAAATGACCGCAAGTATTATCCAATATATATCTTTCATGTTTTTCTTCCTGTGAATTTATTTTCGGCAAAAAAACCACATAACGTGGTTTTCTTTGTGTGATAATCTTTCTTATGTAGTCCGCCTGTTATTCGTTGAGTAATTCAAATTCATCTGTGGGTGCGCCGCATACGGGACAAACCCAGTCTTCCTCAAGTTCGGCGAACTTTACGCCCTCTTCTTCTTCGTCGTATACATAGTTACAGATGGTGCAAATATATTTTGCCATGGTTTTTGACCTCCTAGCTTTTGGTATATATACTTTAGCACCAAAAGAAGGTTCTGTCAATAATGATTTTTATTATTAAGCGCGAAAAATTCCGGAGGTTTTCCAGCAGTGGCAGAGCGGGGTTTAGACGGCTAATCTATGACCATATCAAACACTTGTTTTATGTCATCCTTGTCGGCGACGCCTTCATGTACCTTCTTTTCGTCGACATAGAAGCATGGCACAAGATAATAGTCATAGCTGTTCGCCAGCGCCCTGTTTTGGCTCTCTTCTATCATTTCGACAGGAATATTGTCATATTTTGCATCGGAATTCTTCAATTCTTCGATGTACTTCAGCGCCCTTTTGCAATATGGACAATAAGCAAGATAAAAAAGTTTCAGTTTCTTCATTTCAGTATAGCCCTCATGTATCCGGCGTAATTTGGGATGATCACAAACGGTTCTTCAAGGTTTTGGTTCCATCTCTTTACCCATTCCAAAGACAAGAAGCCGTCATAACCCATATCGCGCAACGCAAAAATCGCTTTTTTGATAGGCACGTTGCCATATCCCAGCATCTTGTAAACGGTTATGCCGTTTTCGGTTTTACTGTCCTTTATGTGAACGTACTTTATATATTCGCCGATATTTTCAAGAGTTTCTTCGACATTCTCTCCGTTGAAACGGTAAGGATGATTTATGTCCCAAAGTATTCCCTTGTTGCTGCTTGGGATACCCTCGATAAATTCTTTCAGCACCTTGGTGTCGGCAAACATGCCGTTGGTTTCCATAATCGGGGTGACACCCTTTGTTTCGCCGTATTGGCAAACCTCAAGGTATTGTTTTTTGCATAGCGCAATATCGCCGCCGTCCTTGTGCGGCACGCCTGTGGGCATTACTCTGACATAAGCTGAAGAGAGTTTTTGAGCAAGGTCAATATACGCTTTTGCTTCCGCTACGGCAGTGTCCTTCTGCGAATGGTCGGCAAGATATGCGCTGCTTGTAAGACAGCTGATGGCTACGCCTGCGCCTTCCAGTCTTTTTTTCGTGGCGCCTATGTTGTCGCTGTTGAAAACCTTGACGGCGGGAGCGTAAATCTCGTCGGAAATACCTCTTATTTCGATACCTTCAAAGCCGAAATCTACGGCAGTAGAAAATATCTCGTCAAAATCCCATCTGGGGCATGCTATTGTAGAAAATGCAAGTTTCATATCTCTTCTCCTTATTGTCGGATTGCTATGCTGTGACGATAGATGCCGCTTCATGCAGCTTCAATATATCAATAGCCTCCTCACGCAGTCTATATTTCTGTATTTTGCCGCTGGCGGTGACGGGGAAGCCGTCCATAAATCTGACAAAACTCGGTGTCTTGTGCCGCGCCATATGGCTCTTTACGTATGCCTTGACTTCCTCTTCGGTCATCTCGACGCCCTTTTTCAGAATAATACACGCCATAACCTCTTCGCCGTACTGTTTTGAGGGCACGCCGATAACCTGCACGTCTTTTATGTTGGGGTGAGTATAAAGGAATTCTTCTATTTCTTTCGGGTAGATGTTCTCTCCGCCTCGAATAATCATATCCTTTATTCTGCCGACAATCTTGTAGTATCCCTCTTCATCAACAGTGCTGAGGTCACCCGTATGTAGCCACCCGTCTTTGTCGATAGCTTGCGCCGTAGCCTCGGGCATCTTGTAATAGCCCTTCATAATGTTGTAGCCTCTTGCGCAGAATTCGCCCGTCTTATGCGGCGGACAATCTTCGCCTGTTTCGGGGTCTATTATTTTTGTTTCGACACCAGGGAAAGCTCTTCCGACGGTGTTGACACGGGCTTCTATTGGATCAAAAATCGTTGTCATCGTGCAACCGGGAGATGCCTCGGTTTGTCCGTAAACAATGACTATGTCCTTCATTCCCATATCGGAGATGACTTGACGCATTACTTTTATGGGACAGGGAGAACCTGCCATAATACCTGTGCGTAAATCCAGTTTATAGTTCTTGAATTCGGGATGCTCAAGCAGCGCAATAAACATGGTCGGCACGCCATGTAGCGCCGTGCAATGTTCTTCTTGACAGGCTTTAAGCACCTTCAGCGATTGAAAATAATCTACCGGCACCATACTCGTAGCATGAGTAACCGAAGCCATGAACGCCAACACAAGACCAAAGCAATGGAAAAGCGGCACTGTGATACAAAGCCTGTCCTTGTCGGTAAAATTCATACCGTCGCCAATGGTTTTGCCGTTGTTTATGATGTTGTTGTGTGTCAACATAACGCCTTTCGGGAAACCTGTGGTACCCGAAGTATACTGCATGTTTATGACATCATCAGGCACAAGAGTATCAATGACTTCTTGCAACTGCTCGTCGCTGATGTCCTTGCCCAACTCTTTTAGGTCGGCGAAACTGCCCATGCCCATGGGCACATTGTCGCCTACATGAAGCACGTGTTTCAAATACGGGAATTTCTCGGACTGCACTTCTCCGTTTTCTGCAAATTGTAGTTCGGGACAAACCTCATTGATGATATTTATGTAATTGGCGTCCTTGAAACCGTCAGTAAGCACCAACGCTTTTGTGTCAGATTGTCGTAACAGATATTCCAGCTCAAAACCTTTGTAGCTGGTATTTACGGTAACCAAAATTGCGCCGATTTTTGCCGAGGATAGGAAAGTCAACAGCCATTCAGGGACATTTGTCGCCCAAATAGCCACATGGTCGCCCTTTTTGATGCCAAGTTTCAGCCAGCCTTTGGCAAGCGCTGTCACTTCTTCTTCAAGTTGCGCCCAAGTGCGGGTGTAATCGCGGTCGTTGTATTTTATTGCAATTTTGTCGGCGTGGTCTCTTGCGAGATCCGCCATAAGCTGTCCGACTGTCTGATTAAGTACTTCCATAAGCTCCTCTAGTTTTTTCTAGTATTTTATATTGATAGCAAGAAATCTGTTGACATCAAAGTATTTCCACGGTACCTCTTCAATAGGCGGATATACTCTATAGACAAGTTTTTCTTTGGTGATGGGGTGAAGAAACTTCAATTCTGTTGCCCACAGCGCAATATTATAGCCCGGCATCGTCCTGCCCTCGGCGTACTTTTGGTCGCCGAAAAGCGGTGTGCCGATAGCCGACATCTGCACTCTTATTTGGTGGCTTCTGCCCGTCTTGAGACGCACATCGACAAGGCTCAGTTGATCGTTTATTAGCAACACCTTGTAGTCAAGGATGGCTTTCTTTGCGCCTTCCGTTGCCATAGGCACGGTATAAACAATGTTCTTTGCGGTGTCTTTCAGCAAATAATGCACCAATTCGGCTTGTCTTTCCTTAGGAACGCCGTGAATTATTGCGAAATATCTCTTTTCTACTTCATTGTTCTTCAGTTCCTCCGACAGCCTTCTTGCGGCTTTTGAGGTCTTTGCAAACACCATAACTCCGCCCGTTGGACGGTCGAGACGGTGTACCAAGCCAAGAAAAGCGTCGCCTTTCTTGTCATACTTTTTTATCAAATACTCTTTCAACAAGCTCAACAAATCCTTGTCGCCCGTTTCGTCGGGACATGCCGGCATATTCTGCGGTTTGACCACTATTAGAATATGGTTGTCTTCAAAAATAATATTGATATCGTCTATGCTAAAATTTTTCATACTCTTCCTTTGATTATTTACTAAATATTATAATAAGTATACTCTATCTTGTCAAACAATCAAAACCTATAAGGCTTGGATAAATCAAACTGCCTCAAACCTTCTCTATATTCATAGCCGATCGTTGCGCCGCTATTTGTTTAATTGTGCTTTGCATAAATTCATTTATTAATTGCAAACTAGCACTAAAGAGAGGTAATTTTATGGTTGGTTCAATAATTTTAGTGGTACTGGGTATTATGGTACTCATAGGGCTAGGTACGCAGGCGCTGAAGGATTTTAATATTCCCAGCATAGCCGCTGTCATACTACTTGCCCTTATTGTAGGCTTGAATTTCATTCCTGCGATTCAAACGCGGTTTGTGGTGTTCAGCGTCGGCTCCATTCTTTTATATGCGCTTTGCGCCTTTTGGTTCTTCGTTAGAGGAAAATGGTCAAACAGACTGCTTACATTGCTGATTACGCTAATCCTCGCCGGACTGGTATACGGAAGCACTCGTCTTTCATTGCTTTTCGGCAACACTTACTGGGGCAGCGTCAATGTTTTCTATGCGTTGATAGTCGGTTTCCTTGCGATGATATTCACAAGAAATGCAAAATACGCGTTTATGTCAAGCGTGCTTTCGCTGCTTATCGCCTCGTTGCTTACGCAAATTGGCGGAGTTATGGACATCAATGCGCCCTATTCTTGGTCAATCGTCGCCGGCGCAACATCGGTTGTATTGCTCGGCACGGCAACAAGGCTTATGCCTTCCAGACCCAATAGAATGAGTTATTATTTCGAATCGGGAAGAATGCTGGACGAATAAATCGTTCCGACCA
>CAYJBS010000004.1:35895-36038 GCA_964368435.1 uncultured Christensenella sp.
ATGAGTTATTATTTCGAATCGGGAAGAATGCTGGACGAATAAATCGTTCCGACCAAACGAAAGCTCTCGCAAGGGAGCTTTTGTCAGACTTGATTAGGATGAGATCCCTCTATTCCGCTATCGCTTCAATCGGGATGACAATA
>CAYJBS010000004.1:36138-52225 GCA_964368435.1 uncultured Christensenella sp.
AGTTGTGTCATTTCGACCGAAGTGTAACGAAGTGGAGAAATCTCATCCTTATTCTTATTCAGATGAGATCCCTCTATTCCGCTATCGCTTCAATCGGGATGACAATAAGTTGTGTCATTTCGACCGAAGTGTAACGAAGTGGAGAAATCTCATCCTTATTCTATTTCTGTTCTACCGTTAATCTGTTTTTTATTTTGACTCCGACAAAGTATGCGCAAATGGCTTTCAAAATTTCAGCCGGAATAAACACAACTAAAAAACTCAAAAGCGTTTTTCCGACGCCTTCAAGAGGAATGTTGAATATAATTATGTAATAAAAAGCGCCGAAAGCCAGTTGAAGAACTGCGGGGAAAACTATTCCCAACACTTTGAATCTTTTGTGTAACAGCGATACAAGCAATGTCATGACAGGCAAAAAAAGCAAGTATCCGAAAGTCGGATTAAAAACATAGCCCAGTCCTCCACCTTGCGTAAATATAGGCAAGCCGATAAGCCCAAGCGCAATATAAAGCGTCTGCGAAGCCACGCCTGCCCATCTTTTCAGCAATATGCCTGCAAGCATTGCCGCAAGTGTCTGCAAGGTGAACGGCACAGGATAAAACGGCACCTTCACAAAAGACAGTCCCACCGTTATTGCCGTCATCAAAGCTATGTATACTATGGTTTTTGTCCTTTCACGCATCTTTCGAATTCGGGAAAAGCTCCAAAAGTTTTTGGGCTATTTTATCTACGGGTTCGCCCTCCACAGCGTTGTCAACGATGCGTTTTGTCCCTTCAAAATTGTCTTTGTTGTCAAGATATTCTGTTATTTTATTTATGACGGCATCCTCGTCTTCGGTCTTGATGACAAGATCAAGTCCGAGATAATCATGCGTACGTTTCTCCATTTCTCCGCTGGGGTATATCGAAAATACCAACTTCTTCTTGTAAAGAGCCTCCGCAAGCACCGTAGCCGTCGGGCGCGCCACAACGATATCTGCGCAAGAATAACCTGCATTCATGTCTATGCCTTCATTCAAACCGAGAAAATCCGTTCTTTCACGAACATAGGCCAACAATCTGCGGCTGTATCCGCAAGCTACCAACACATTTATGTCAAGTTTGGCGCTTTGTAGCGCTGCAATAACTCTCTTCAGCTTGTCATCTCCGTATTGCGAAGCCACAAGCATTATTGTCGGTTTGTCGGGAAAATCAAAGACCTTCAAAGCCTCTTCGCGGGCAAGCTTCTTTTGAAAATATTTGCGTACAGGAATGTTGTTTATTTGAATTTTGTCTTCGGATACTCTGTTCGCCGTCAGCTGTTCTTTTATGTCGTGATTGTCGACAAAATAATAATCGACAGCGGTATTTATCATCTGTTTATCAAGACAAAATTCGTCAATGACGACAACTATTTTTGTTTTCATGCGCAGCTTGTCACGCACGGCAAGCGAAGGTGTCAGCACCTTGGGTGTCAAAGCTATGACAATATCCGGATTGTAGCGCAAAAACACATTCTGCACCCTTCTGTGTACCGGAGATTTGACATTAAAAGCTATTTTTTGCGATGAAAGTTTGTCCATTTTGGAGGCTTTTCGCATTTCGTTCATCTTGTCATAAAAACTTCTGATGCGGCTTTCTTCCTTGAAAAGATAGTTGAAGACAGAGGTCTTTATGTAGCTTTCAAGCTCGTTTTCTGCAATAATGATAGTCAACACCTCACGGTTGTTGCGGAAGTACTCCTTGATTGCAGCGCTTGTATTGCGACTGCTGTTGTCAGTGAGGATTACGATAGTTTTTTTATCCCTCATGGCTTCTCCTTTTGCGCAAAATGTCATGTTCGAACAGCCGTATCGGACTTTTTATCCAAAGTTTTTGTTGCACCAGTTTGCAATCCATAACGCGTTCGCCTTGCTCATCGAATATCTCATCGGCTTGAAAAGTCGTGTTTTGATGCGATGAAGGCGACAAAATCTCCAGTGTGTCCTTAGCAAAAAATCTGTTGCGCTGTTCTACTATTATTGCGCCTCTTTCCCCGTCATAACCCAACACTTCTGCGACAAATTCATATTCGCTGTCGGGCTTAGATGTATTATAGCATATGCCGGCTTCTTTGTTAAGATAAAATCCCTCAGTGTATTGTCGGTGACTGATCTTGTTCAACTCGTCCATAAGACTTTCTTCATAAGCGCCACCGGCTATGATTGCGTCAATGCGCTTGCGGTAGGCGTTTGTCACCGTGGCGACATAGAATTCCGACTTCATTCTTCCCTCAATCTTCAGCGAGGTGACTCCGGCGTCTATGACCTTCTCAAGGAATGGCATAGCGCATAAATCCATAGAATTAAGTAAATAGCTTCCCCGTTCGTCCTCTTCCAAAGTCAACAATATGTTGGGACGGGATTTTTCGGTAATGGTATATTCCCAGCGACATGCTTGTACACATTCGCCTCGGTTGCTGTCACGGTTGGTCAAATATGAGGACAACAGACATCTGCCGCTATATGATATGCACATTGCGCCGTGTATGAAGGCTTCCAACTCGACTTCGCCTGCCGTCACATCGGCAATTTCTTTTATGTCGTCCAATGCCAACTCACGCGCCAACACAACCCTTTTTACGCCGATATCCTTCCAAAAGGATACCGCATATTTGTTCGTGGTGTTGGCTTGTGTCGACAAATGCACATCCAGCTTCGGCACTAAGCGCAACGCAAGCGCCACGATGCCTGCATCGCTGACTATTATGCCGTCTACCTCGGCTTTCTCCAAAAACTGTAAATAGTCGTTTAGGTATCCGAAATCTGCATTTCGGGCAAATATATTGACTGTTACATAAACTTTCTTGCCTATACTGTGACAGAGCGTCACCGCCTGAATTATTTCTTCATAATAAAAATTCTCGGCGTAGGCGCGTAATCCAAAGTCCTTGCCTGCAAGATATACCGCATCTGCGCCAAAGTGCAGAGCCGTGTTTAGTTTGTTTATGTTGCCCACCGGGGCAAGCAGTTCAATGTTTTTCATAGTCCTTTTGTGATGGTCATCCCGAGCAAGGTAGAAGGATTTCATCCTGCATTAGTTCTCGATTATTATCGGAATAATCATCGGTTTCTTCTTCAACTCTTTTACAAGGCTCTTACCTATGAGCTTGCGCAGAGCTTGTTTTATGCCTTGTATGTCGTCGTCAACCTTGTCTTTAGTCAATTCCTTTATGACAGCCTCGCGCAGCTCCTCGGACAATTTGTCGGGGATGCTGAGCCCTCTGGCGATTATTATCGGCGGATTGATTTCGAGCAAGTTCTTCGACACTATGGCGATAACGAAACCGTCTCCTGCTAGATGTCTGCGATCACGCAACATCATTTCTGAATCGTCAGAGACGACGCTGCCGTCGACAAGTATGTTGCCTGCCGGGACGTTGTCGGTTCTCACAATGCCTTTTTTGTCGACTTCGACGGCATAACCAAGTTCGGGAATAAGGCAGTTCGCCTCTGCTATGCCCATTTCTTTGGCTATGGATATATTTTGTTTGAGGTGCCTATATTCGCCATGTATCGGAATGAAGAAGGCAGGTTTCACCAAAGTGAACATCATCTTGAGTTCCTCTTTGCAGGCGTGTCCCGAAACGTGAATTTCGCTCAAGGACTGATAGATGACATCTGCGCCCATTCGGTAGAGGTTGTTGATTACGTTATAAATTAATTTCTCGTTGCCGGGGATAGCCGATGCCGAAAGTATGACGGTGTCCTTTTCGTTTATGACTACTTTTTTGAAGTCATTTTGGCTCATTCTGGTCAGCGCGCTTGTCGGCTCGCCTTGTGTGCCTGTAGAGATTATGCAAAGCTTGTCATAGGGAACTTTTCCGATCTTGTCGATATCGACTATGGCTTCGCGCGGATATTTCAACTCGCCAATGGTGTATGCCATTTCAGCGATATTTATCATACTTCTGCCAGAAAACGCAACTTTTCTGTTGTATTTTATGGCGCAATTTATGATTTGCTGCACACGGTGGACATTCGAAGCGAAGGTTGCGACAATTATTCTCTTGTCGATATTTTGCGCAAACAAGTTGTCCATATTTTTATAGACACACCGTTCGCTCATACTGTAACCTGCTCTTTCGGCATTTGTCGAATCCATCATAAGCAACATGACGCCCTTCTTGCCTATCTCGGCAATACGAGTCAAGTCTATCGGCTTGTTGTCTATCGGCGTATGGTCGATTTTGAAGTCACCGGTAAAGAATATCACACCTTTTGGGGTGGTTATGCAAAGCGCATACGCTCCCGTAGTCGAATGATTTACTCGGACGAATTCTACTTGAAAGCAACCTGCGTTTATGACATCGCCCTCGTTTACTGTGTTGAGATTTTTGTTCTTTACCTTGCTTTCTTCAAGTTTGTGGGTGACCATAGCCAACGCAAGTTTTGAGCCGTAAACCGGCACATTAAGGTCGCGCAAGACGAAAGGCAACGCGCCGATATGGTCCTCGTGTCCGTGGGTAACGACTATTGCGGCTATTTTTTCTTCGTTTTGAATGAGATAGTTATAATCTGGGATTACGAAATCTATTCCGGGCATCTGGTCGTTGGGAAAACTCATCCCTGCATCTACTACCAGTATGTGGTTTCCATACTCAAAAAGCGTCATATTTTTGCCGATTTCTCCAACACCGCCCAAAAACATAACCTTTAGTTTATTCTGTTTTTTTGTCAAACTGTTTCTCCTTTTCTGTTTTTATTATATTTTTTGTTATTAATTGTAAATTTTATTCCACTGTTACCGATTTCGCCAAATTCCTCGGTTTGTCTATGTCGCAACCCTTTGCTCTGGCGATATAATACGAAAACAATTGCGTGGGTATGACCGAAATGACCGGATAAAAAAGGTCGGACACTTCGGGAATGGGTATTATGAAGTCGCTGGCGTCTTTTATGGCGGCATTGTCGGCGAAGGGCGTTATGGTAATGACCGTCGCTCCTCTTGATTTGACTTCAATAAGCGAAGAGTGCATTTTTTCGAGTAAAGCGGTTTGAGTCGCCAGCGCCATAACCAACACTCCCTCTTCTATCAGAGCCAATGTGCCGTGCTTCAACTCTCCTGCGGCATAAGCCTCGCTTTGGATATAGCTTATTTCCTTGAGCTTCAATGAGCCTTCCATAGCTACAAAATAGTCAAGTCCTCTTCCAAGATAGAATACGCTCTTTCGAGTATAATTCCAGCTTGAGAAATCGGAAATAAATTGGCTAAGCTCCAGCGTTTCGGCGGCTTTTTCGGGCAAAGTGTTCATTTCGGTCAGCATATTATTGTATTGATGTACGCTCAATCCTCCTTTCAGTCTTGCAAAGTCAAGAGCAAATCGTATCAATACTGCAAGCTGACAGTTATACGCCTTTGTCGACGCCACAGCCACCTCGGGACCTGCGTTTGTGAACAGCGCGAAGCTGCTTTCAAACACTATGCTTGATATCGGTACATTACACACACAAAGCACCTTGCCGCCCCTCTCCTTTACCATTCTGATACAAGACAGCGTGTCGGCAGTCTCTCCGCTTTGCGATACCGCCACCGTCAAAGTATGCTCGTCGATATGAAAATCGTCATAACGGAATTCGCTCGCCATTTCGGCAAATAAATTGAGCTCCGGCAACAGTTTTTTCAAAATACGCTTGCCCACCATACCTGCATGCAACGCAGTGCCGCAACCGATAAAATATATTCTGTTTATGCCTTTCCAGTACTGTTCGTCTTCAAAAGGCGAAACATAATTTTTTATTGCGCGAGACAGCGCATCGGGAATCTCGCGGATTTCCTTCTCCATATAGCTTTCGAAGTCGTTTACTTCTTCATCAAGCTGTCTGGATACATCGACAGTTTCCATCGTTTGGACACAACCGTCGAAATCAAAAACTTCTACGCTTTGCGCCGTCACTTTGGCAAGTTGATAATTCTGTAATACTACTACCTTTCCGGTAAACTTTTGCAGGCTGGTTATGTCGGAGCTTATGAAATTCTCTTGCTCACCTATGCCGATAATTAGGGGATTATCCTTTTTTATGGCATAAATCGTGCCCGGTTCTGCGGAAGATATGACCCCCAAAGCAAACGAGCCTTTGAGCTGTCTGACTGCCGCAAGTATGGCTTCCCGAACATCTCCGAGATATAAGAATTCGATAAGATGCGCCACTACTTCGCTGTCTGTCTGCGAATAAAAGTGGATGTTGTGCGCCTGCAAGTATTCTTTTATTTCGAGATAGTTCTCGATGATACCGTTGTGCACGACGGCAAACTTGTGCGCCGTCGAAACAAAGGGATGCGCATTGCTGTCGGAGGGCTTGCCGTGGGTAGCCCATCGGGTATGCCCTATTGCGGTGTTGCCCGACAACGGATGCTCAACAAGCTCTTTTTCCAGACAGACTATTCTGCCCTCTTTCTTGACCGCTTGAATGTTTTCTCCGTCATATACGGCTATGCCGCTGGAGTCGTATCCTCTGTATTCAAGGCTTTTCAGCCCTTTTATGATGATTTCTGTCGCCTGTTTTTTCCCCGTATAACCAATGATGCCGCACATAATTTTCTCCTATTATTATTTTGTGTATTTGGCAGTTTTTCTTTCTGCCGAAAAAGTTATACCACTATCGACTGAAAATCTTTCGGATCGGGGCTTGTGTTTTCTGTGTTGTTGTATAACTTGAATCTGTTTTTTATGGTGGAGGGCAAATTATCCAACGCATTATAGGTATTTATGGCGGCTTGTGAAAGCACATATACATCGACATAGTTTGAAGGAACGTCCTGGAATACCGAGGAAACTTTATTAAAGATAGCCGGCAAAGGATTGCTGTTTTCGAGAACAAGATGTTTCAGCGAAACACATTTGGCGAAGGTGGCGTCTGCAATGCTGTTGATGGTGTTCGGCAGTCTGACATATTTCAATTTAATACAGCCACTGAAAGCCGATTTGCCTATGGTTGTGGCAAGCCGTACGCTTCTTTTGAGATCAACCCAAACCAAACTTTCACAACTTTGGAAGGCCATTTCTCCTATCTTTTGAAGGTTATTACCTCCCTCGAATGAGGTTATTGTAGTATTGAGGAAAGCCCATTCACCTATTTCTTCCAAAGTATCTTTCCCTAGTTCGGTTACTGCATCGTTGTCTAAGTCGCCTCCGTACTTTACTTGAGTGAGACGCTTGCATCCGCTGAAAGCATATGGCGAAATATTAATAATGTTCTCGGGCAGTCTTACCTTTTCGATGTTAGCGCTGAACGCATATGAACCGATCTGTATTATATCGGTCTCTTGGAATTCATCCGGCAGCACTACTTTGCTTTCGCCGCCGAGATAATAACCCATCGACCAGCCTTCTTTGCCCTTTATGGTAAGCAATTCCAGTACCGCTTGTTTGCCGTTGTCAAAGGTCTTGATCATCTCTTCGGAGAAAACCGGAAGACTTCTCATAATTATTTTCCCTGCGCCAATGCTTAAGGAATCCCTCATCTCCTCGATAATAATATCCTTTACGAATACCTTGAAGGGCTGAGTCGGATAGAAAAAGTCCGCTTCCGGCTCGCGTGATACGTTTTCGAGCCAGGACCTGTCATAAACCAGTGGTTGAGGCACGATAGCTTTGCTGTCGTTTAAAAAGAATACCTCCGTAAGACTTTCGCAGCCTTGGAAGGGTCCGTCTCCGTAGTACTCCAGAACCTTCGATTTTATTTCGAATTTTGTCAGCAGTCTATTGTTGCGGAAAGCCGAAGCTCCGAGTACCTTCAGTTGACTATTTTCGCCGAACACCACCGATGCAATCGAGGAGCATTCTGTGAATGCGCCGAATTCCGATTTCTCTTTGGTTCCGGGAAAGTCCTTGTTGCCACTGACATAAGCCGCTCCGCCGATATCTTCCAAAGAATCGGGAAAATTGAGGGATCCCAGCCGTTTTTGGAATTGGAAAGCGCCTTTGCCGATGACCTTCAGTCCCTCTGCAAAATAAACCGTATCCAAACCGACAGCGGTTTTTTGGCTATGCAAACTGATATCGAACATTCCGTCGGTAATTATTTCAAGACCGTTGGCTGCTCCCACGTCTGTTTGCGTAGTGAATTTCTTTATGGATTCTGTATTCTTGAAAAGACACCATCCGAGATAATAATCGCTGTCTGCGGTGACAGGCTGACCGTTTATTTCCTCGACATAAGGCACATTATCTACGGCATCGGCTTTGAATTTTACGCCGGGCATAAAGATAACTTCGCTGAACGAAGTGCCGACAAAGCACCAGTTTCCGATATGCGTAAGTTCCGGATAAATGACAAGTTTTGAGGTGGGCGATGTGGAACCTTTCGGAATCATCTTGCCCCAACCGCTGAGATTAAAACATCTCTCGCCGAGGAACTTCACCGTCGAAGGCAAAGTAAAGCCCAAGCTGCCTGTGCCTAAATTTGAGGTGCCATAAAAAGCCCTATTGTCTATCTTTTCGAGCGCTCCGTCGGGATGGAATTCCACTGTTGTGACCTTGCTGCTGTCAAAGGCGTTTTTTCCGATATATTTGACGTGTTTTCCGATTTTTAGCGTGCGCAACGTGAATGTACTGGCAAACGCGCCGCTTTCGATAGCCACTATGGGATACTCGCCGTCGTCATCGGCAATGGTGTCGAATATCTCGAGAGTCTCTTGTCCGTCGCCTGCAGCCGTCTTCTTTGTGATTGTGGCAAACTTCTTGAAGTTGCCGCCTTTGCCGTCGGGAATGTCATAAGTGGCGTTGGCAAGAGTGAACTCATACAACCGAGAATATTGCGCATAAATCGTCGTGTTCTTCCAAAAATAATAATTGGCGGCGCTTGTTACGGGCGTGCCTCCGACGGGTTGCGTGAAATACCCCATAAATGCCCAACCTCCGAGTTTTTTGGGGGTATTCTCATGCGTGATTTGGTTGCCGAGGGAGGGAATAATATCGCTCAAACTTTGGTGATAATCGACATCTATGAGTTTGGTTTCGCTTTTTGTTTCGGTTCTGGCGTCATAATTCTGGTAATCCAACTTTAATCTGAATTCAGGATCGACGAGTACAGTCATATCGACATAATTTTGATTCAATGTCATCGATAGTACAGAAGCGCCGAGGTTATAAAAGATTTTTGACAGCGTATAAGTAACGGTGCCCGGGTTTTCGCCTATTTCAAATTCAATAAGTGTTTGATTCGAGGTCGAGTCTTCAAGGAAGTCCTTTGAAAGTATCTCAAATTGCTGCTCGTCTCCTGTCAAGACAACTTTATTGATTTTTAGGTTGCTGGGGTTTACATAGTCGATGACGATATGCACCTTTTCTCCAGAATTTACCGGCATTATGATGCCTTCTTCGTCCTCAATATATACCTCGTTTTTCTTTGTGGTCACATTGAAATAATCAGGGTTTACCCGTTCTATTCTGGGGGGAGATTCTATGTCCAGTTTTGGCGCAAAAATCTCCTCTTGGGGTTTATTGAAAAGCGAACACGAGGATAACACCAGTAGTAACACAACCAGTATTGCTGCCGTCAGTAATGCTTTTTTTATTATGCCTGTTCTTTGCAGTTTCATGAAAAGACCTTCCTCATTTTTGATTTTTTTTCTTTTGCCTTTTTTCCGCCGCAGCATAAGGGTTATAGACCTTTCTGCGCTTTGTTATTAGGCGTTTTACTAAAAAGAATATTCCCGTCAACACCGCGGCTCCGCCGACTACGCCGCCGACGACCTTTGCCCAAAGCCACTCATCCTTCTTCTTTTCGGGTGTTTCCGGCACAGGGGGAGCCTCGACATTGAAGCTGCGTGAGTAGACAAGGATATTGTTATAAACCACCTGTATTTTTACGGAGCGTTCGTCGCCGTATAGCACAATAAACGACACAACATCGCCGTCTTGTACAAGTTTCATATTTTCATAGCCTTCTTTCAGCCGTATGAAGCACTGAGAGTCTTCGATACGGATAACGCCGTTTTCTTCAAAAACGCCGCCGGAGATGGCAAAGACACCTTCGCCTGAGGGAATAAGCGGCTCTTCGACAGCTTCCTCCAACATAGTCACACTAAAGGTTTTTGAGAAGACCATATTTCCGTCAAACTTTATTTCTATCTTGTAGTTGCCCGTTTCTGCCAAAGTAATAAGGCTTACGGGCTGTCCGTTGAGGTATAGTTCCGCATCGTCATATTCCTCGGAAAGAGTAATATTCGTCACGTCTGTCAAATATATCTTGTCGTCGGAAAGCATTACCGACTGATTGTCAAATACCAGCGCATCCTCGCGTACAGGCTTGCCGTTGACATTTACTGTTGTTGTCGCTGCTTCAAAATTCCGGGTGTCGGTTGGCGTAAACAATACTTGATACTGGTTTATGCCCCTCTTCAGAGAGGTGTCTCCCTGCCAAGAAAATACGCCGGGCGCCTCGTTACCATTGAGAACAGCCACTCCTATTATATCATTATTTTTAAGTTTTGCAACGATTGAATAGGGTATAGATATGTCCTCCACAAATATTATGGGAACGGCTTTTGTGATAACCAGGGTCGCGGTCAAGGTTTGCGTGAATGTATTTGGGAAAAGCACCAAAGCAATGACGTTGTATAAGCCTACTTGCGTCTTGAAGTTGTTTTGATAAGAAACCGTTGCGCCTTGCGGCAGCGGCTGGTTAAGCGAAAGCGATTTGACATTGCCGTCATAAACAAAACTCTTGTTTGACATAGACATAGGCGGATATTGGTTTGCCGTCACCATCAATGTTCCTGTTATGAACGTCACTTCATAATTCGGCAGTTCAAACAGAGTGATAGTTATGGGCAGCGTCAAGCCTGCCGAAGATGACGGAAGATAGGCGCAATTAAACACCGGTTGCTGCCCCATATTTGACAACGTGTCTGCGCCCTGCAGTCCTGTTATGGTGGCGGTAAAGTTGATATTTTCCGTGCCGCGAACAACGCTTTTGTCATTGGCGCGGATAGTCAAAGGCGCTTTGGTTATTTCGAGCGTCACAACCTGCGTCACAAGCTGATAATTTACCGAAAATTCCAGCTCTGCCCAAATCGTGTACTCGCCGACATCCTTTAGTCCTCCGTCAGACTTGATGATTGTCGTCACGCTATCGCCTGACACTACGTTGGTGACAGTCAATTCAAACGGCTGTTGTATGGCTCCGTTATAGACCGCCGAAACTTGGCTTTTGTTCCAACTATTGCTCAAAGTTCTTTTGAGTACGCTGACCCTGTTCGCGCCCGTGCCTTCCGGAATGGAAAAATCAAAATTGGCGGTGTCGTTGATTGAGGTGACATTATACATGCCTGCGCTCGGCCCTGCAAAATGGTATTCGACATCGACACTTTCGTTGGTATCGAAAACAAAGAAGTCACGCTGAACAATCGAGGTTCTGCCCGAAGAATAATTTCTTCCGCCATAGATGAAATCGTTATAATCGCCATAGACGAATTCGACATAATTCGGCACATAAGCAACTTGAAGTTTTTGTATGCCGAAAACAGCATTGCCGAGTATTTCATAGTTACTATTTTGGGAAACGGGATAAGTCGTATAACTGCCTGCATTCATTACGCTATTGACCGCATATTCATAGCCGTATCCTAGCATGCTGTATTTCCAGCTGACACCTACGCTGTCGCCGTCAATTATGCCTTCAAGAGTGTATGTCGGTGTTTGGTTGGTTTTGTTGTAGACTGCGCCTGAATCAATAGTCAATGACAATTGTTTTTTTGTGATGGTAAGCACCGTCAACAGTGTTTTGTCATTATAGTTTCTGCCGCCCGAAAAGAGCGTCATAACATTATAAAGTCCTGCAGCCTTGAAAGAATCGAAGGATTGATTCAAGGCGTTTTTGCCGCTTTGCGCAACCGTCCAATTCTCGTCCTGCGGCAGTTCTCCGTCATAATCAATATTGTGGGACTGTCCGTCATATTCCAGCGAATAAGCCGTCTGAAAAGAAACGGTTATTTCGGCTTTATTGACGGTCATTTGCGCCGAAAACTGCGTGTTTGCATAGTTTTCGTTTATGGCGCCGACATAAGCTTTCACGGTGTATATCCCGCTGTCAAACGGCGCTTCGGCAAGCAATTGTTCGCCTGAATAGTACGTGTACACGACATTTACTTGATAGCCTTTCAAGTCGATAGCGTGGGTTTTTTGCGTGCCGTCATAGGTATGTGAAAAGGCGGTATAGCTGAAAATATCCGTCATCGGCGCCTTGGCTACCGTCAAAATGCCTTTTTGATAGCTCAAATCATAATTGTCCGCGTTGAGTCCGTATACGGAAATGTCATAATTCCCGGCATCGTCGCCTTGCGTATAAATGCCCTCGAAAACCGCCTGTCCGCTTAGCGCCGACAAGGTGTCGTCACCTTTGAAGGCTATTGCCGCCATATTGTATTGCGGCGGCGCGTCGCCAAAGGTAATTTGCGTATCCTGCGGTTTGATGACCAACGGCGCGCGGATAATAATCAAAGTAATGTCTTTTGTATAATCGCTGTAATTGGGTTTGGAAAAAACGCCTCGAACGGTATATGTTCCGACATTTTTGTTGGCGTTGTTTGAATATACGGCGGTGATGCCTTCGGGCATCTCGGCAGATAAGGATATTGCCTCGCCTTCGTACACCCTTTCGGTATTTTCAAAAACTATGCCGCTTGACGACAAGGGTATGGCGTTTACGGAAAGAACGCCTTTCGTCACCGTGACATTATAGTTCGTCAACGTGACGGCATAGGTTATTTCGTAATTTCCGACATTGCTGCCTGCCGTGTATGCGCACACGGCCACTCCGCCTGCGCTTTGGATAGCCGCTACAGCGTTTGTTTGCGCTGTTTCTTGTTGTTGCGGTGTCGCTCCCGCATTGACTTGCGCCTGTGAAGAAAAAGTATATTGCGGTATTTCGTCAAGATAATTTATGCTGTTGTTTTGCATTGTGATATTCAAGTGCGCTTTCGCCACCTGAACAGCTACGTCTCCGCTGAAAGAAGTATAATTTATGCTGCTTATTGTCAGAGAAACGGTATAATACCCTGCGTTGCGTATGGCGCTGACGGGAGTTGTGCCTCTTGCCAGCGTATAGCTGTAGTTTTCGGGCGCTATGCCCACCCCGTCAAGATTAAACGCTTTTATAGTGGTATGGTCAAAATCCCCTCCATCATAAATGTACGGTCTATGCACTCCGAGAATTCCGTTTGTACCATAAAAATCAGGAGGCGGCAAGGCTGCTTTTGCGATGGTGATAACCAGTTGTTTTGTATACTGATGCACAAACTCATTACCGGGGAAACTTGCGTTGAGGCGGTAACTTCCCGCATTTATGATATACGGCTGTTCCGCGCTGTCAAATACCACGTTGTTATACAGCCATTCAAAACTAATATTGCTCCGCTCGGATTCGTTTGTTACAAGCTGATATTCTATGTCGCTTATCAGTATACTTTGTTCCGGTTCGTAAGTTCTGTTATAACTTAGGTTTGATGCAAAATAGCCTTGCGCTATGTCTTCTTTATAGTTTTGTCCTACTTTCTTTATGATCGGACAACTGTTGTCTCCGAATTGATATCCCCATATATTCAAACTGTACTGCGGAAAAAGCCGCAGTTGACCGACAGTCAATGCGTCACTTTCAAAAACCGCTATGCCGTTATGCCAGAGCTGAATGACAGCGCCTTCTTTTATGGAAGAGGATATTGCTCCGCCGCTATACAATGTTGCGCCGCCTTCATCGTAGCAGTCGGTTATGACGCCGTTCTCTCCTTGCAAAGAGATGCCATAAGCCGCTGTGCCGAAAAAGCTGCTTTTTGATATGCCGGCATTGTTTACTCCTGCTATGCCGCCGCTCAATGCCCCCGAAAGATACACGAAACTTTCGGCATAGGTTATTGAGCCGTTGTTTATTCCGGCAATGCCGCCGCTTTCCGCTCCCGAAATAGAGCCAAAAACCTTTATGTTTTCGGCAAGTCCAAGTTCGTCGATACTGCCGCAAAGCATACCTGTATAATCAAAAGAAATATTTATGCCGCGCAAGCTGACATTTCTTATGGCGCCTGTTATGGCGGTTCTTATCAGCGGTTCATTTATTAACCCGATTATGGCATGCCCTCTGCCGTCAAAATTTGCGTTCAAACTTTCGATATTCAAACTGTATTTCGACGCTGTCGCCGTGTTGTTGACAACAATATCGTTGGCAAGCGCCGCATAAGTGTTTTCGCCAAGTGCGCTCAAACCTGCCAGTTGCGCCGCCGTTGTTATCAAATACGGATCGTTCAAAGTGCCACTGCCGCCAAGCAAATAATCCTTCGAAATATCCGTCAAACTCTCGTTTCCGGTGTAGCCGAAGGTCTCGGCAAGAACAAAACTCCTGCCGCCATAAATATCCGCATGGGCATATGTCATACCGTATCGGAATGAGGGCGCATAACAATTTGACAGCAAACCGCCTGCATTTGTGACTATTTTGTTGTTTTGATTGCCGTTTATGAAGCCGAGATTCTTGATTTCTCCATAATTATTTTCAAACAGCGCAGTCGCAGAGAAGTTCAAAACGGCGCAGTCGCCGCCGTCATAATAGCCTGCAAAGCCTGCGGAAAGGTCAAACGGCGCAATGATTGCCGATACGAAATCTATGTCGGAATTCTGCGTGAAATAGAATGGGAGAGAAGATCTATACATAAATGCCTGCAAAAGCATAATATCTTCGCGGTTTGAAATTATGAACGGTTGCGCAAGCGTGCCCGCCTCTTCATAGAACGCGCCGTCTAAGAAAGGGAACTGCCCTTCCGCCGCCTTCCAAACGGCTTCCGCATTGTTTAATAGTGTCACCAACTCGTTGGGATCGGTGTTCAAAAGCTGACCTTGAGTAATGACGCTGTTTGTCAGCGGCAACAATTCTTGCTCGGTCGCGCCCTCTACACTCCAATATAGTTCCGATTGAAGGGTATTCACACTGAAACAGTCGTTTATGTATGCGGTGCCTATGAAGGCATAATCAATAATTTCGTAATACGGGCTTTCGGGAGGATCCGGCGTAACATATTGATAAATGGGCTGTTTGCCGGATGTTTTGTTCAAGATTCCAAATAAAGCGCCTTCTCCTGTGATGGAAGAATAACAATACTGCATTTCAGTGTTGTCGCTTTTTCCGATAAGTCCTGCAACTGCAAGCGCTCTCTCTGCAAAAATTATGGGTTCAGCCGAAACATAACGCACATCAATAAAAGCGTAGCAGTTTTTTATGACGCTTTTGGTATTGTTGTTGTTTTGAGCGCCGTTGACACCGACAAGACCGCCGACAAACATACTGTCGGGAGTTTTTATGCTGTTTACGACAAGTTCGATTTTTGCGCTGCATCTTTCTATAATTGAAGAATTAAAAGAAGCTATGCCGCCGAATCTTACCGAATTGGATATTTCGGCTCTTCCTATGTAGTGACTGTTGCGGATTGTGCCGTAATTTGAGGCGGCGATACCCCCTGCTATGCCTGTTCCCGAGGCGGTATTCTCATATATACTCAAATAGCTTTTGCAATCCTCAATGACACCGTTGTTGGTCTGCACTAGTCCCCCGAGAGCGCCCGAAGCAATACTACCCGAGGCGGTAACATTTTTTATTGCGCCGTTGTTGGTAAGCGCCAAAAGAGCTTTGGAGTTCGTCAGGGATACATTATAAAAATTCATATTTCGAACAACTCCGGTGTTGCCTATTTCGGAAAAAACAGTTGCGCGCGCATCGTAAGCTGTGTGCCCGTTGCCTTCGAAGATGCCGAAAAACTTTC
Source organism: uncultured Christensenella sp. (assembly GCA_964368435.1). GTDB lineage: Bacteria > Bacillota > Clostridia > Christensenellales > DTU072 > DTU072. Next base: position 51,904 of record CAYJBS010000004.1, read on the forward strand.
TTGAAAATGGGTGCGTCGCAAGGTTTATGTCACAGTTTAGTACAACGGTCTTGCCGTTGAATGTATAGGCGGACGACAATCCTGCAAGTTTTCCCCAATCGGAGTTTGTGTCAACTACAAGCACACTATTGCTGCCATAATATGCGACGACATCGTTGCCGATGGCGGCTTGAGCAGTATCTTTTTGTGAAAAAAAACTTGCGCAAAACATAACAAGCATAAACAGCATTGTCAGAATAGGCGCAAGAAATGTTTTTTTCGTTTTCACAAAGATTTTACTCCTTATTTATTTATATGTATAAATTAATTATAAGTATAGCAT
>CAYJBS010000005.1:0-47864 GCA_964368435.1 uncultured Christensenella sp.
CTTCAGATTATCGCCGCCGAGAAGGCAGCCGAAGACGAGTTGCGACTCAGCAAAGAGGCTTTGAGCAGAGCCGCTTTGAGAAGAATAGAAGAAGAAAAAGACATCGCCCAGAAAGATGCCAACGCAAGATTCCTTGCAGAAAGACAGGGCATCGAGAAGGCGGCCGAAGAGAGAATACGCGCAGAGAGAGAAGCCGTGAAGAGGCTGCTTGAAGAGAAGAGGGCGCTGGATTCATCTCCTTGCGGATATATGCCCGATATGCATTCACAAACAAGACAGGCGGTGCAGCCTTTTGTCATCGTTCCTTATGTCAACACCAATCAGCCTTTGCTACAATACAAGCCCAACCAGGTTTACCGCTTCGTTCCCAACACATTTGAGGAACAGCTTGCAGCGCAAGAGAAGGCGAAGAAAGACTTGCAGACCATGCTTGAAGGACCCAAGCCCACCGAACAGGAAATCGAGCATCTTATAGCCAAGAAACAGAACGAGAAGCAGGCAGTCGAAGAAGAATTGGACATGCTTTCTACCGCCGACAAAAATACGGAGCAATACCAAAAGAACATGAAAAAAGGCAAGCTTAGAACACGCCTTACTTCGTTGTTTATTACGCTTTTCATTTTGGGGCTGGGAGTGATGCTGTGGTTCTTGCCATTGCTTCCCAAAGCCACTTATGACGGCGGCAACCTGAATATCGTCACGGGCTTTGCTATGCTTGTTCAAGACGGCATAAACGGCATCGTCGGCACAGAGCTTGCATTTGTTACCTCGAACAGCTATGTTGATTTTATCAGAGACATTGAGTATATGGGCGGAGTCGTACTGCCTTTTGGGTTGTGCCTGGCTCTTATCACCTATGTTGTCCTACTCATAAAATCCATCATAAGACTCATCACCGGCAATGCAAGAAGCAAGGGAATATTCCTTCCCATACTTTCGTTCATTTTCATTCAGCTTGCAGTAGCCGGCATATATTTGCTTGCCAAACCTGCAGGATATGATTTCATTGTCGATCTTCAATACGCAGTATACGGTCTTGAAGGATTGGGTCTTGTAATTCTTATTTGCTCTCTTTTCTCAAAAAAGAACAAACAGAAGGAATAGATTGCAAGCCTACAGTAATAAGGATATATTAAAATAATATATAAAGGAGTTTTCGCTATGCCAAACCAAAAAAAGCCCGACCAGGCGTTACCAAAGAGATTTGAGGAGTTGTCCGACGTTGAGTTTATCGCTTATGCCGATTACCTTAGCTCACCCTACTACAAGGCATATCTTCAAGCAAAGCACTCAAGCAGCATGGTAAGTCAAGATGCTCTTTACGCCAATGCTATTTCCCCAAGGTCAAGATCCGGCGCTTTAGCATCAACCGGTATAGCATACAGAAGAAGAAAAGGATTTTTGGCACTCATTGTCATATTTATGGTGGCTATTTTGGCTATCGGCGTACTCGGATATCTGGGCACAATAGTGCCGGAATACGTATCGGCTTTCACAAAGGTCGAAGGCGAAACAAAAACTTATGTCGGTATTACGGACCCCGTGCTTGCCGCATTGAACAAATTCGCAGGTATGGAAATGGACAGCGTATTTTTCGCAGATTGGAACACTATGCCCGCTAATGCGAATATCGCTACAAAAATAGCATATTTCGGGCTTCCCATTGCCGCCGCGCTTGCGCTGGTCTTTGCTCTTATTATCCTTATAATAGCAATTGCCGCTTTGACGAAGAGAGGCGTCGACAAAGGCTATGTCGCAAGAAAAGTCAAATTTGGGTTTTTGTCACTGTTATTGTTCCTATTCTCATTGTTTATTGCCGCTTGCGGCGTCATCTGGAACGGAGCAGGTCTGGGCGAGATAGTAGGTTTCTTTACCTTCACAACGACAAAGATATATGCCGGCTACGGCTTGTTTGGCATAATCGGATTATCTTTACTCAGCATGATATTCAACTGGCTTTCTTATAAGAAATCCAAATAGCCGAATGCCTATCATTTCTATAGAAAGGAGATCATTATGTCAAAGAAATCAAAGATAGAACAAGCTCAAGCGCAAGCACAACCGCAATTCAGAAGGATGACAGCATCCTACAGAATCGTAAATCCCGCCGGCGCAATACCTGTTGCAAGACCTTCCAGCAACATTCAGCTGACTCCCATTGTGCAACCTGTATCATTTGTGCCGTATTCTACTCAGGGACAGCCTATGCTGACGGTTGACGACGATTACGACTACTAAGACTGACAAAACTTGTCTTGCCGAGGTTCTTTTTATGAAGGACTTCGGTTCGAGACAGGGCATGGCATTGCCGCAGGGCGGCTTTACCAAAATATTAGATATAAAATACAATTGAAGTTTTGTTATACTTATGTTAGACTTTATTAGTATAACAAGCGACAAAGCAACGAAAACTACCCTACACGGAGCTCAAAATGGCATCAAGAGGCAACAAAACACAGAATACAAACGCATACGGCAATAGATCTGCTATGCCCTATTCGCGTGCGAATTTACCCCCTATCGTGCCGTCGGGTCCCCGCAGAACGGGAGGCGCAAGTCTGCAACAGCAGGAGTATGAGAGACAGACTCTCGAAAGGAAGAGAGCTGCCGTCAACAAACGCAAGTCATATTACCGCGACGACCGCCGCAAAAAAGGCAAGAAAGACCCGAACAGTGTTTATCGCAAAGAAAAGCAAAAGCGCATAAAAAAAGGCAGGGATCACTTCTTCGTAATGAGGAAATTTGTCTGCTTTTTGATGTTTCTGCTTTTTGCCGTGTGCATAGCTTTATTTGTTATGGGATACTTGAATATGTTTCCCGAATACACCTCGATGTATACCCAACCGGACTATACACTCAAGGAGGAGAGGGTTCAAAAAGAGGTTGACGGAGTTGTGGTGGATTATGAGGACAAGTCCCAACATTTCACCACGGTTGATCCTATATTCGGTTTCTTGAAAACAATACCTTTTATAGGCGATATCGGACCTTCCCCGAAATATACCGATATGGCAACAAAAGCAGAGGGCGCAAATACCGATATGATTGCGTCAATAGTACTTAAATATTTCCCAATAGCTATACTGTTATTTATTATTATTGCGCTCATAAATATGATCAAAGCTTTCTTGGGAATGTTCGGAAGCCGCGTGTACCGAATGTTTGGTCTCAGCGCCATTTTGATGATAATAATGGCAGCTGTTGCAGCGCTGGCAGGCATGGCATTGAATTTACCTACAGAACAAGCCGCGCTGGATTATGCCAAGATTGTGCCGTTCTTCACGAACTATCTGTTGAAACCCAGTGATGGCGGAACAAACGCAGCCGGATTCGGACTACTTGCCATGGTAGCAATACCGGTAATAATACTTATATTGTCATTGTTCGCCAAGAAAAAAGTACCATTCAGCATTTTTGATTGATGCAAAAAAGGAGTCATTATGTCAAGGAAAAATAAAAAGAATATAGCGCTTGCGCCTGCTCCCGTCAGAAGACCTGTCGAACCTCAGATTATTTACGGCAGAGTACCCGGTATGGTGCCGGTAGCAAGACCGGCTTCGAACATACAGCTTACGCCGATAGTGCAGCCGATTGCCTTCGTACCTTATGGCACGGGCGCTCAGCCGTTGCTTGTTATGGACGACGAATACGACCGCTAACTCAATAATAGATTTCATCTAATAGAAAGGAGAGAACAACCATGTCAAAAAAACCAAAAAATGCGCCTCTCGCAAATAGCGATAACGAGTGGATCGACGAGGAGTTTTCGGGGAATAATGCCGCGCAGAATTCTTCGAGTTTTCAGCTTGCGCCGATAGTGCAACCGCTGGCAATCGTACCGTTCAATACGCAGGAGCAACCCTTGTTTCAATACGGCAGCAGCTATGATTTCAATCAAGCAAGAGAAGACATTGCACGAGGCTTTGAGGACGAAATAGAGCAGCAATATGAGGCTCCAATCGAGAAGAGAGTGCGCTTTGTGCCGATATTCTTGGCAATATTGAGCCTTTTGATTGTCGGAGTACTGGTGCTGGGCGAGTTCGCATTGCAACAGTATTTGGTTTTGACTGCAGGAATGAGCGGATATGCGTATGTTATGGACTTGGTCAATCAAGTTTCCGGTACGCTTGTCATAGCCGATCTTGTTTTCCCCGGAGCAGTGGCGATTGTGGCGGTGTTTTCCGTGCTCAATCTGTTGGCTTCGCTGATAAAAATGAAATCCCGAGGAGCTTGCGCTTTCTCAAAAATATGTCTGTTCTTTATGTTGACCTTCTCGCTTGTGCTTGTTCTTATTTCCTTAATGAACGAAATCGAGATGGGTTATGGATTGTATGCGGTGGCAGGTTTATCCTTCCTTTCGTTAATAATCGGATATCTGGCAAAAAAGGACAAAAAATAAGCAGGCTTTTGAGCTAACAAAAAAGGAGTATACCTTATGAGCAAGAAACGCGAAATGGAAGAAATCCGTTACGAAAGAGGTGTGGCGCCGCAGCAGCAGCCCAATGACCAAGTTTATTGGCCGTTTGCTACCGCCCAACAACCAAACGTCACCGTAATGATGCCCAATACCGGCAATTATCAATCTTACGGTGTCGGTAGCATCATCGGATTGCCGCAATACCAGTCAATCGACGAATATGGCAGAGTATTCCATCCTCCCCTTATGTATGGCGCCCAGCCTTGCTCGGCTCCCGTGCCTGTAGCAAGACCGTCATCTGTTGTTCAGACGACGCCTATCACTATGCCGATACAAATGTCCTTAGACAGATAGTCCAATAATAAGAACTTATTAGGAAGGTAGAAGAAAATGAATAATGATAACAACAATCAGCAGATGACTCAGAATCCGACAAATACGAGTTTTCCGACGCCCGAGCCGAATTGCAACGCAGGCGCGCCTGTCGTGCCGCAGAGCCAAAACGGCAAATGGGTACCTGTAGACCCTGCCACGATGGGTTTCACAATCAGCGGAAATATGAATACACCGGTACAAGGACCTGACGGAGCTTATTATTGCATAAGCAACTCTCGTCCCGAATACAGCAGCATTCAATCGAATATGAGCACCGCAGTGCCTACTCCTTCATCTATCGTGCAGCTTCCTCCGATAGTTCAGCCCATTGCGCTTGTGCCCTATGCTTCGCAAAATCAGCCGCTGCTTCAGTATGACCCGAACTTCCGTCCTCAAGAGCCGCAAACACAGACTCCGACGAAATACCGCTTGAAGCCGTACAGAGGAATATCCTTTGTTCAAGTGCTTTGCGCAGTAGCCATCGTCGTACTGTTGGTTCTGCTGAACATAATAGCCGGCAAAAACTCCACAGGCAGCCCCATAGACTGGAACACCTACAACGCCACAGGACTTGATGTCATATACGGCATACTTGCTCAGTTCGGATTGTTATCAATGAACAGTGTGTTTTTTGACAAGATTCTCAGCGTGAATTTTGTAGGCGGTCTTGGTGCAGGTTTCGAAGCTGACTTTGTGTTGTCACTTATGTACATACTTATTCCGATATTTGTAGCAATTGCGCTTATTATCGCTGTCATTCTCGTAATCGTTTACCTTGTCAAACTCGGCAAGATGAAGACGCCTCGCGGCTTCAACATCGGGGCTTTCATCATATTCTGCCTTTTGGTAGCTGTCATTGCCATGGTATTTGCCATCTCAAAAAGAGAGAGCATGAGCCTTGTTCCGGGAATTGCGCTATATATAGCCGCAGCACTCAGCTTGTTTATGGTGATCTTCAACTTCTTTGCCAAAAAGAACGCATACATCATTGACGAGACGGCGCTCAAAAAGGTCTATATTCTAGACGAAGCGCCAAAAGCATAAGAAAAAAATCCAAAAGACGGGAGCCTTCGAGGACATAACCCGTCTTTTGCATATTTTGCAAGAAACGGCAATAATAATATAGGAGAAAAAAATGGTACTAGAAAAAGTCAAACAACTTATTTCCGAACAGCTGGGCATAAGTGTCAGCGACATAGCCGAAGAGAGTTCTCTAGTGAACGATCTTGGCGCAGACTCGCTGGATATCGTTCAGATGCTCATAAGTCTTGAAAAGGAATTCGGCATAGTATTCGGAGACGACGAAATAAAGACGATAAAAACCGTCGGTGATGCCGTAAAATTCATAGACACACACAAATAAAACAATATTTTCCCTTATTTTCTGTTGACATATCAGAAGACGGTGTGTTATATTATTAAAGCACCCTTGGGGGTGTTAATTTTTTTGGAGGATTTCGAAAATGCGTGTAAAAATTACTCTTGCATGTACAGAATGCAAGCAGCGCAATTATGATAATATGAAGAACAAGAAGAACACGCCGGACAGGCTGGAGCTTAGCAAGTATTGCAGATTCTGCAAAAAGCATACTGCGCACAAAGAAACCAAATAGCAAAAGGGGGTTCTTATGGCAAAGAACAGACTCGAAATCCCTGATTTAGAGATTAAGTCATCCGAAGCAGTAGAAACCAAAGCCAAGACACCGCAAAAATCAAAAAAGGCGGCGCCGGGCAAAAAGAAGTTTTCTATCGGCAGGGTATTCAGAGAAATGATCAGCGAATTGAAGAAAGTCGATTGGGCGCCTTTCAAGCGCACAAAAAACAATAGCGGTGTATTGGCTCAGACCTCTACCGTTATGGTTGTAGTGCTTTTCTTCCTTATTATCATATCGGCTTTCGATACCGGACTGGGCGAACTGCTCAAAATATTGCTGGAGAGCGCCAGCCCCAATTGAGAAACATCAGGAGCAAAGAATGGAAAATATAGAAAATTTGAGATGGTACGTTATTCACGTCTTCTCGTCATATGAGACAGTTGTAAAGAACAATCTCGAAAAGATGATCGAGAATAACAACCTCCAAGATTTTATCAAGGAGATTTCCATACCCGTTGAGGAAGAAATTGTCGAGAAAAACGGCAAAAGAAAGATTGTCGAAAGAAGAAAATTCCCCGGATATGTCTTTTTGAAAATGATATACACAGATCACCTTTGGTACATGATAACCAACACCAGAGGCGTGACAGGCTTCGTCGGTCCTCAGGGCAAGGCGTTGCCGCTTACCAATGAAGAAATAAGAAGAATGGGACTCGAAAAGATCACCGCGGAGGAGTTCGACATCGCCCCGGGCGACAATGTCAAGGTCATCTCCGGCGCTTTGGAAACCTTCCTTGGCGTAGTGGAGGAAGTATCCATCGAGAAACAAAAGGCAAGGGTTATCGTGCATATGTTCGGCAGACAGACTCCTGTCGAGCTGGAATTCAATCAAATAGAAAAGATATAAACAACCTTTGGTTTTTATATATGGGAGGCCGACAAAATTTTTCATTGTCGTCCGCTTGTACCAAGTAGTCGAGGAGGAATCAGACTATGGCAAAAAAAATCAGCGCAGTAGTTAAACTACAATTACCCGCAGGCAAAGCAACACCGGGACCGCCTGTAGGTTCAACACTCGGACCCCACGGCATCAACATTCCGGCATTCACAAAGGAATTCAACGAAAAGACTTCCGCTCAGGCAGGTTTAGTCATTCCCGTAGTTATCACGATTTATGCCGACCGTTCGTTTACCTTTATTCTCAAGACACCTCCGGCAGCGGTGCTTATCAAAAAGGCATGCAAAATCGAATCCGGCAGCGCAAAACCCAATCGCGAAAAAGTAGCAAAAATCAGCAAAGCGCAGCTCGAAGAGATCGGCAAGCTGAAGATGGTTGACCTCAATGCAGCATCGGTTGAAGCCGCTGCCAGCATGATAGCAGGCACAGCACGCAGCATGGGCATCACGGTAGAGGACTAGGAGGTACAACATGAAAAAAGGAAAAGCATATAGAGAGTCCCTGACACTGATTGACAGACAAAAACAGTACGAGAGCGCAGAAGCTCTGGCACTGGTACTGGAGACAGCCAAAGCAAAATTTGACGAAACCATTGAAGTTCACATAAGACTGGGCGTTGACCCCAGACACGCCGACCAACAAGTCAGAGGCGTAGTTGTTCTTCCCCATGGCACAGGCAAAACACTTCGTGTACTTGTCATAACCAAGGGCGCAAAAGCCGACGAAGCCACAGCAGCAGGCGCAGACATCGTAGGAGCCGAGGACATCATCCAAAAAATCCAAGGTGGCTGGTTCGATTTTGACGTTTGCGTAACTACTCCCGACATGATGGGACTTGTAGGCAGACTAGGAAAGGTATTGGGACCCAAAGGTCTTATGCCCAACCCGAAGTCAGGCACAGTGACTATGGACATAGCCAAAGCCGTGAAGGACATCAAGGCAGGTAAGGTTGAATACCGTGTAGACAAAACAGCTATCGTGCATTGCCCCATCGGCAAAAAGTCTTTCGGACAAGAAAAGCTGCAAGACAACTTCAATACCCTTATGGATGCCGTTGTCAAAGCCAAGCCCGTAGCATCTAAAGGCACATATATCAGAAGCTTGAACATTGCTTCGACCATGGGTCCCGGCATAAAAGTCAACTACAAGATATAACAAACCGTTTGACAATCGTCGAGATTGTCGATATAATGACAATAATAAAAATAAACCGTTCCAAGACTGCAGGCACCGCAAGGTTCAAATATCTTTTAAGAAGCCGGCATAGAAGGGTAGAGTATCAGATAATCCGCAAAATGCTCCACTTTTCTTTATGAACGAGTGGAGTTTGTTTATTCAGCGGATTAATCTTATAAGGAGGTAGAATAAATGCCAGTAAAAGATTACAAAGTAGCAAAAGTTGCCGACATCACAGAAAAACTCAATCAGGCGTCTTCATTTGTGCTTATCGACTACAAAGGTATTACTGTTGCGCAGGACACTGAGCTGAGAAGCACGTTCCGCGACAACGGCGTAGTTTATGAAGTCATGAAAAACAGATTGCTCGGAAAGGCACTTGAAACGATGGGTTACACGCAGTTCAGCGAAGCGTTGAACGGACCGACCGCCGTGGCTATGGGAACAGCAGACATTTCAGCACCCGCAAAAATAGCCTTTGACAAAGCCAAGGCTTTCAAGAAGATGACCATAAAATGCGGCATGGTTGATGGCTTGTTCCTTGACGAAGCCGGTTGCAAGACGCTTGCGACATTACCGTCGAGAGAAGGACTCATTTCCCAAATACTCGGATTACTGCAGGCACCCGTTGCCGGACTTGCAAGGGCTATCGCAGCGATAGCCGAACAAAAGGCTCAAGCCTAACAAAAACAAAAATTTATCAAAAAAATATGGAGGAACATAAAAAATGGCAGATATAGCAAAAATTATAGAAGAGATTAAGACTCTTACTGTGTTAGAATTGAACGACCTTGTGAAGGCTCTCGAAACAGAGTTCGGCGTCAGCGCAGCAGCTCCTATGGCAGCAGCAGGCGGCGCAGTGGCTTCCGATGCACCCGTAGAAGAAGAGAAGACAGAATTCGATGTTATCTTGAAGGCTATCGGCCCCAACAAAATCGCCGTCATCAAGGTAGTCAGAGAAGTAACAGGTCTTGGACTCGTAGAGGCAAAAGGCGTTGTCGACAACGCTCCCAAGGCAATCAAAGAAGCAGTATCCAAGGACGCTGCCACCGAAATAGCCGAGAAGCTTCAAGCAGCCGGCGCCGAAGTCGAAATCAAATAATTGACTTCAACGAAGAAAACAAAAAGCTGTTCCGAATGGGACAGCTTTTTTTTATTGAGTTCTTTGATTAAATTAGAACAATCCAGAAAAACACTACGGTTTGATCCTCGTTGCGCATTTTGTTGTCAACACCATATCTCCCACAAGAAGAGAATTGGCTGAGCAGCGCTTGTCCTTGTTATAAACGCATTCGGCAAAGCATTGCACGACGCCGGGCGCATCGCTTAGGTATTCCTCGGCAGCCTCAATTTCGGCAAAGGTTTGTTCAAGGGCGCCGCCTGCGCGCCGTATTTTTGTATCGCAAACTCCTCTTTCGTTTACAAGTATTATGCCGGCATTGCAGTGGCATTTCAAATTGTGCTGACAGTTGCTGGTGGTACATTTTAATTGCAGCATGTTTTTTATCTCCTTTTTCGTTTTTAGTATGGTAATATCTTTTTATTCAATTCATAAATTGACTTTTGTGAGGTATTCGGTTATGATAAAAGCGTAAAAAGGAGTATCGATATATGAAAATTGTATTATTGCAGGATTTTAAGAGCCTAGGCGTCACCGGCGACATAGTAGAAGTAAACGACGGATATGCGCGGAATTTTCTCATTCCCAAAAAAATAGCAGGCGAAGCAACAAAGGCCATCATGAACGAGCATGCTCAACGGCTTGAAAAAGAAAAGCGTCAAAGAGAGAAGGACAAACAGCAGGCTTTGGAACTCAAGAATACTTTGATGACAAAGACCGTCGAAGTTGCCGTAAAATGCGGCGAAGGCAAGATGTACGGCAGTGTCACATCTCAAGACATAGCCAAGGCGCTCGCTAAACAAGGCATAGAAATAGACAAAAGAAAAATAAACATACCAGAACAAATAAAACAAATCGGCGAACATATAGTCGAGGTATGGCTTTACAAAGAAACTACCGTAAAGATGAAAATAAATGTCATCAAGGAGCAATAATTCTTATTGTACACGCCCAAAATAACTAAGGGAGAAAGATGTTCGAATCGTTTGATATCATATATTATATAGCTTCGGCGCTACTGTTGCCGATGATAATCTATTCGATTTATGTCAGCTACAAGGTCAACAAAACCTTTAGAGACTTTTCGGATATTTTCGCGCAATCGGGCGTGACTGCAACAGAAGCCGCAAGAAAGATGCTGGAAAGCGCCGGCATTTATAATGTTGCTATCGACAGGGTGGGCGGCAGTTTGACCGACCACTACAACCCCAAGGACAACACTATATATTTATCGGACACCGTCTATGCCTCTTCTTCCGTGGCGGCGATCGGTGTGGCGGCTCACGAAACAGGGCACGCCATTCAGCACCAAAACGGCTATGCACCGCTGAAGGCTCGTACGGCGCTTGTGCCGCTTGTCAATGTCGGCTCAAGACTTGCCATCCCTTTGATTATTATCGGCGCAGTGCTCGGAATCTCAACTTTGGCAGGCATCTATATGGTCTATGTCGGCATAGCCTTCTATGCGCTGTCCACGCTGTTTATGCTGGTGACTCTGCCGGTGGAATTCAACGCCAGCAGAAGAGCAAAAAAAGCGCTTGCGGATACGGGGATTTTACAGTCGGACGAAGTGTCTATGGCAGGCACAGTGCTTTCCGCCGCCGCAAAAACCTATGTGGCGTCCTTTGCCGTTTCGTTACTGTATTTGGTGCGATTTATGGGGATCTTTTTAAGAAGAAGAAGATAGTCAGTTACAACTGCAAACGGTATAAACGGCTATTGCCTGACCGTTTCCGATGATGCCGGTACGCTCTGTCGTAGTGGCGCTGATGGAAACAGCCGGGCTTTTTATTTTTAGCGCAGCTGCGATATTTTTTGCCATTTCGGGGATACAATCTGCCAGTTTCGGCTGTTGCGCCAAAATGACACTGCTGATATTAATAATTTTCACATTCTTTTGGCATAGTATTTCTGCCACCTTTGACAATAAGATAAGCGAAGAAATACCCTTATATTTCGGTTCGGTGTCGGGGAAAAGACAGCCGATATCTCTTTCGCCGGCTGCCGATAGCAGGGCGTCCATAATTGAATGGATCAAAACATCACCGTCGGAATGCGCTTCAAGCCCTTTGTGGTACGGTATGACTACGCCTCCGAGCGTCAGTGTCAAACCCTCTTCGAGTCGATGCAAATCAAAGCCGTTGCCTACTTTGGCGTTTATGCCGAGTAAATCGCCGTCAAAGGTGATCTTTTTGTTGTTTTCTTCTCCATCAACGATATGAGGTTGATAAAGTCCTGCAAAAACTTGGCTGTCATCGGTATAGTTGCCGCCGGTTCCTTGATAAGCGCGGCGCAGCTTCTTTGTGTCAAAACCCTGCGGAGTTTGTGCCAAACAGAAATTTTGTCTGTCGGGGAAGCCCGTCAAAATGTCGCCATCTTTTGTTCGAACGCTGTCGGGAAGGGGCAATACAGGTATCGCCGAACCGAATTGTTTTGTGTGTTCAATGACTTTTTTTATTAAAGCGGCGGTAACAAAAGGTCTGGCTCCGTCGTGAATCAACACAATGTCGGCTTGGCAAAGGGACAAAGCATTGATGACCGACTGCGTACGCGTTGCGCCGCCGGGGGCAAAAATGAATTTTTTGTTGAAAGACAGTTGCGCCTTGATGTTTTCGTCGTCTGTTACTATGATAATGTCATCTATTTCGGCAACTGAAAGAAAAGTCAGCGCCGTTCTGACGACAAGAGGACATTCGCCCAGTTCATAGAGCAGTTTGTTGGAACTCATGCGGCGGCTTTGTCCTGCGGCTACGATAATGGCGTCAACGCTCATCGTTTTCTCCGATCATCTCGAAAAGCTCCGCCGACGCATTCTTCGACACGTTGCCTTCCGGCACGGCTAGCACTCTGAAAGCGTACCGTCTGTCGCCGAACCGCACGGAAACTATGTCGCCGACCTTGATTTCCTTCGAGGGCTTGGCTTCCTTGCCGTTTATGGTGACTCTGTCGCCGGAGCAAGCCTCGTTGGCTACCGAGCGCCTTTTGATTATGCGCGCTACCTTCAAATATTTGTCTAATCTCATGGTTTTAGTTTATCACAGATATTTCATTATTTCTACTAAAAAATCTTTGCCGCGACGCCTTCCTTGTCGAAAATAGGAAGGTTTTATTTATCATCGGCATTGTTAAGAATACGAATAAAAGTATTTTAGCATAAAAAAGTAATTTTCATTTGACTTAGTTGACTTAGTATATTATAATGCTATAATGTCTACTTATACGATATTGTTTCCTTTACCTGAAAATACAAAAGTTTTCGGGGTAGGGGATTAATGCCGTCTAAAGACAAAAAAACACGCAAAAGCAATTTATTTTAGATTATATTTCAAAAGGAGCAAACGCATGTCTCAAAAAATTCACAAGATTAAGTGCGGCAATACCGACAGATGGAGTTTCAGCCAAATTAAACCCATTCTCGATATGCCGTATCTTATTGAAGTCCAAAAAAATTCCTATGAAAAGTTCGTTGACGAAGGAATTCGGGAAGTCTTCGATGATTTCTCCCCCATCGCCGATTACAGCGGCAAAATGGAACTTGAATTCCTGGAACACTCACTCGAAGGGAACTGTAAGTATTCCGTAAAAGAATGCAAGGACAGGGACATAACCTTTACCTCGCCGCTAAAGGTCAAAATAAGACTTACCATAAAAGAGACCGGCGAAATGAAAGAGCAGAACGTTTTTATGGGAGATTTCCCTAGAATGACGGAGAAAGGCACCTTCATCATAAACGGCGCCGAAAGAGTCGTCGTTTCGCAGCTTGTCAGAAGCCCCGGTGTTTACACGAAGGGCGAGAACGACAAGAACGGCATAATGAGATATGCCACAACAGTCATCCCCAACAGAGGCGCTTGGTTGGAATTCGAACAGGATTACAACAACGTGCTTTCGGTCAGAGTCGACAGAAACAGAAAAATAACCTCAACCATACTTTTGAGAGCGCTGGGCTTCGGCACCAACGAAGAGCTTTTCGAGCTTTTTGGCGATGACGAAATGATGGTTACCACGGCGATGAAAGACGGCGAAATCGCCTCTTCCGAATCGGCAAAAATCGAGGTTTACCGCAAACTAAAACCCGGTGAGGTTCCCACCGCCAACGGTGTTGAAGTATTGCTCAACAATATTTTCTTTGATTCCAGAAGATACGACATTTCCAGAGTCGGCAGATACAAATTCAACAAAAAACTTTCTATCGCAGAAAGAATAGAGAAACAAACGCTGACCAGAGACGTTGTGCTTGACGGCGAAATACTTGCCGAAAAGGGTGAGGAAGTCACCAAAGAAAAAGCCAAAGAAATTCAAGACAGCGGCATAAACATCGTATACATCGCGGCTCCCGAAGACAAGGAATACAAAGTCATCGGCAACAACACCGTTGATTTAGCCAAGTACATCGACTGCAACCCCAAGGAGCTGGGAATACTCGAAAAAGTTTATTATCCCGCTTTGAAGACTTTGCTTGAGACCTACGGCAGCGATATGGAGGCACTGAAAACCGCCATAAAAGAAAATGCCGACGACCTTGTGCTCAAACATATTTCCATCGATGACATCGTAGCGTCAGTTTCCTACAACCTCGGCATGAGATTTGGTTTCGCGCCCGTGGACAATATTGACCACCTTTCGAACAGAAGAGTGCGTTCCGTAGGAGAATTGTTGCAGAACCAGTTCAGAATAGGTATTGCCAGACTTGAAAGAGTAGTCAGAGAAAGAATGAGCATAGCTCAGGACCCCAGTGAGATTACTCCGCAGTCACTCATAAACATTCGACCGGTTTCCAGTGCCATAAGAGAATTCTTCGGCAGTTCACAGCTGTCCCAGTTTATGGATCAGCCCAACCCGATAGCCGAGCTTACCCACAAAAGAAAGCTTTCCGCCCTCGGGCCCGGTGGTTTGAACAGAGAGAGGGCAGGCTTTGAAGTTCGTGACGTTCACCACTCGCATTATGGCAGAATGTGCCCCATCGAGACTCCCGAAGGTCAGAACATCGGTCTTATCACCTCGTTGAGTACCTACGCAAAAATAAATGAATACGGCTTTATCGAAGCGCCTTACCGCATTGTCAACAAGAAGAGCGGTGTAGTCACCGAGAATGTAGAATACCTCACAGCCGACGAAGAAGACAAGTACATCATAGCGCAAGCGAATGAGCCGCTAAACGAAGAAGGCAATTTCGTAAATGCTCGTGTCACATGCCGTTATCGTGACTTCATAAAAGAATATGCCGCTACAAGCGTTGACTACATGGACGTAGACCCGAAAGAGCTTGTTTCGGTAGCCACCAGCTTGATTCCTTTCCTTGAGAACGACGACGCCAACAGAGCGTTGATGGGCTCGAACATGCAAAGACAGGCAGTGCCTCTTCTTTGCCCGCAGGCTCCTATCATCGGTACGGGAATGGAGCACAAAGTTGCTTATGATTCCGGCGTTTGCATCATCGCAAAGAACGGCGGTACGGTAGTCAAGGCAGTTGCCGACGAAATCGTCATACAACGCCAAGACAACGGAGAGACAGAGAGCTATCCTCTACAAAAATTTGTGCGCTCAAACCAAGGCACCTGCATAAACCAGAAGCCGACAGTATCAAAAGGCGCCCAAATAAACAAGGGCGACATCATAGCCGACGGTCCGTCGGTTGAAAACGGAGAACTGGCGCTGGGCAGAAACATTCTTATAGGCTTTATGACCTGGGAAGGTTATAACTATGAGGATGCTATCTTGATCAGCGAGGATCTAGTGAAAAACGACGTTTTCACTTCCATCCACATAGAAGAATACGAACTTGAGTCCCGCGACACAAAGCTGGGCGAAGAACAAATAACTCGCGACATCCCCAACGTAAGTGAGGATTTGCTGAAATATCTCGACGAAGACGGCATCGTAATGGTCGGCGCAGAAGTGCGTTCAGGCGATTATTTGGTGGGCAAGGTCACCCCGAAGGGCGAAACCGAGCTTACTCCGGAAGAAAGACTGCTTAGAGCTATTTTCGGAGAGAAGGCAAGAGAAGTCAGAGACGTTTCACTGAAAGTACCTCATGGTGAGGGCGGAACAGTCGTAGACGTGAAGGTGTTTACTCGCGAAAATAAAGACGAACTTGAGCCGGGCGTCAACAAACTGGTTCGAGTATATATTGCGCAGAAGAGAAAGATTTCTGTCGGTGACAAAATGGCGGGACGGCACGGCAACAAAGGTGTTATTTCCAGAGCGCTGCCGAGAGAAGACATGCCTTTCTTGGCTGACGGCACACCGCTTCAAATCGTGTTGAACCCCCTCGGCGTTCCTTCTCGTATGAACATCGGACAGGTGCTTGAAGTGCATCTGGGCTTGGTAGCAAAACTTATCGGCATAAAAATAGCCACTCCTGTTTTTGACGGAGCCTCCGAGAACGACATAAAAGAAATGTTTGAACAGAACAATTTGCCCCTCGACGGCAAAGTACAACTTTATGACGGCAGAACAGGCGAGCCTTTCGAAAACAAAGTAACTGTCGGCTATATGTATATGCTGAAATTGGTTCACCTTGTTGACGACAAGATTCACGCACGTAGCGTCGGTCCGTATTCATTGGTTACGCAGCAGCCTTTGGGCGGCAAGGCGCAGTTCGGCGGACAGCGTTTCGGCGAAATGGAAGTTTGGGCGCTCTATGCTTACGGCGCTGCAAACGTTCTTCAAGAAATCCTCACCGTGAAGTCGGATGACGTCATGGGCAGACAAAAGGTATTCGATTCCATCATAAAATCGTCCTTGACGACAGAACCCGGCATACCCGAATCCTTCAAAGTTTTGATGAAAGAAATGCAGAGCTTGGGACTTGATTTGAGGTTGTTGACAGAAAGTCAAGAAGAAATGAAACTTCCCGACGCATATGACGACGAAAGAGATTATGAGCAAGCTCATTCGACAAGAGATCCGGAGAAAGTCCTGTCGCTTGACAATCTTGACTTCGGCAATATGTTCGGCAAAGAGAAGGATTCGTTGTTTGAGGATGACGATGATCTCATAGAAGATCAAGGCGGTATCGAAGAGACCAGCTTTGCCAGCCTGTTTGACCTTGAACCTCTTGAAGAGATCAAGACCGAAAGCCCTAGCACAAGCGGATTGGACAAAGCAAACGACATTTTCAACTTTGATAATGCCGAAGCAATACTGCAAAGCGAATTTGACGACGACGAACAGATATAGAGGTGACAAATGTTAGAAAACAATAACTTTGAATCAATACAAATCGGTCTCGCTTCTCCCGAAAAAATCAGGGAGTGGTCGCACGGCGAGGTTACAAAACCCGAAACCATAAACTACAGAACACAAAAACCCGAAAGAGACGGACTCTTTTGCGAAAAAATATTCGGGCCGACACGCGACTATGAATGCCATTGCGGCAAATACAAGAGAATAAGATACAAAGGCGTCATCTGCGACAAGTGCGGCGTTGAAGTAACAAAATCCAAGGTCAGAAGAGAAAGGATGGGACATATCGAGCTTGCCGCTCCTGTGTCGCATATCTGGTACTTCCGCGGCGTGCCCTCCAGAATAAGCACTATTCTGAATATGAGCCCCAAGCATGTCGAGCAGGTGATATATTTTGCTTCTTTCGTAGTTATCGACCCGAAAGGCAGCGAGTTCTTTAAGAAACAAGTAATAAAGGACGAAGAATACAGAGAAGCGCTGGAGAAATACGGCGCAGACGGTTTTGTAGCAGGCATGGGAGCCGAAGCGCTGAAGAAGTTGCTGCGCGATCTCGACCTTGACGCCGAAGCCGAAGAAATGAAAGAAGTCATCAACAATTCTCAAGGGCTGAAAAAAATCAGAGCCGCAAAAAGACTGGAGATTATCGAAGCCTTCAGAAGGAGTGGCAACAAGCCCGAATGGATGATTCTGGATGTCATTCCTGTATTGCCTCCCGAGTTGCGCCCTATGGTTCAGCTTGACGGCGGCAGATTCGCCACCAGCGACTTGAACGACCTTTACAGAAGAGTCATCAACAGAAACAACAGATTGAAGAAGATGATAGAATCGGGCGCGCCTGATATCGTCATCAGAAACGAGAAAAGAATGTTGCAGGAAGCTGTAGACGCGCTTATCGATAACGGCAGGCACGGCAAGGCAGTCACCGGTCCCGGCAACCGAAGTCTCAAGTCACTTTCCGATATGCTGAGAGGCAAGCAGGGTCGTTTCAGACAGAACCTGTTGGGAAAACGTGTCGACTATTCCGGTCGTTCGGTTATCGTTGTCGGACCCGAGTTGAAGATTTTCCAATGCGGACTGCCGAAAGAAATGGCGCTTGAACTCTTCAAGCCGTTTGTCTTCAGAAAACTTGTAGACCTTGGTATTTCTCATAATATCAAGAGCGCAAAGAGAGCCGTTGAAAGACAAAATCCTCAGGTTTGGGATATCCTAGAAGAGGTCATAAAAGACCATCCGGTTATGCTCAACAGAGCGCCGACACTGCATAGACTGGGCATACAGGCTTTCGAGCCGGTGCTTGTCGAAGGTCGCGCAATAAAATTGCATCCGTTGGTTTGCCCCGCATTCAACGCCGACTTTGACGGCGACCAAATGGCGGTTCACGTACCGCTGTCTATCGAAGCGCAGACAGAAGCCAGAATTTTGATGCTTTCGAGCAACAATATTTTGCGTCTTTCGGACGGAAAGCCTATTGTCAGCCCGACACAGGATATGGTTATCGGAGCCTACTATTTGACGCAGGACAAACCCGGCGCCAAAGGCGAAGGCAGATGGTTCATGAACGCCGATGAAGCAAAAATGGCTTATCAAGTCGGTGACATAGAACTTCAAGCCAAAATAAAAGTAAGAGTAAGAAAAGAAATTGATGGCAAGACCTATCAAAAAATAGTCGAAACTACGGCAGGCAAAATCATCTTCAACGAAGCCATTCCGCAAGATTTGGGCTTTATGCCGAGGAACACCCCCGAGGAGATGCTTGACTATGAGATTAACTTCTTAATCAGCAAAAAGCAGCTGTCGCAGATTGTTGAGAACTGCTTCAAACTGAAGGGAGCCACCGAGGTCAGCATAGTGCTTGACAGAATCAAGTCGTTGGGCTTCAAGTATTCCACAATCGGCGCCATAACCACGAGTATCTTTGACATGCAAATTCCCGGCTCCAAAAAAGAAATCCTTCAAAAAGCCGAAGAAGACGTGCTTCGTATCGAAAAGAACTTCAAGAGAGGTCTTATCACAGAAGAAGAGAGATACACCGAAGTTGTTGGTATCTGGAAGAAAGCTACCGACGACGTCGAAAGAGACCTCGAAGCCAACTTCAAGAATTTTGACAAGATGAACCCCATATGGATGATGGCGGACTCAGGCGCCCGTGGTAGCATGCAACAGATCAAGCAGCTTTCCGGTATGCGTGGACTGATGAACGATCCCACAGGCAAGGTTATCGAAATTCCCGTTAAGTCTTCCTTCCGTGAAGGATTGTCGGTTCTTGAATACTTTATTTCTTCCCACGGAGCCAGAAAAGGCGGAGCGGACACGGCGCTTAAGACAGCCGACTCGGGTTATTTGACCAGAAGACTTGTCGACGTTGCGCAGGATGTCATCGTCAGAGAGGACGACTGCGGCGACAAGAAAGGCTTTGTCATAAAGAATCTTTATGATGTCAACGGCAGACTTGTCGAAGACCTGAAAGAAAGAATTATTGGCAGATTCGCCATAGATGCCGTCAGACACCCCGAGACAGGCGAACTGATTGTTGCGGCAGATGCTATGATTTCTGAAGACCAAGCCAACCTTATTCAGAAAGTAGGCGTAAAAGAAGTAAAGATCAGAAACGTACTTTCCTGCAAAACCAAAGTGGGCATTTGCTCGAAGTGCTATGGCGCCAATATGTCCTCCGGCAATATCGTAAAGCTGGGCGAAGCAGTCGGCATCATAGCCGCACAGTCCATCGGCGAACCCGGCACCCAGTTGACGATGAGAACCTTCCATACAGGCGGTGTTGCATCGGTTGCGGATATTACGCAAGGTCTTCCCAGAGTCGTTGAGCTTTTTGAAGCCAGAAAGCCAAAGGGTGAAGCTCTCATTGCCGACATAAAAGGCGACGTCAGCATGCGCGAAGAAAAAGGTCAAAGAATAATCACTATTCAGCAGGGCGACAATCAGTTTGAATACAAGATTCCTTTCGGCGTAAAGCTCACCGTCAAAGTTGGGGACATTGTGGAGGCAGGCGAGCCTTTGTATGGAGGTTCGGTCAATCCGCAGGATATTTTGAGAACAAAGGGCGTGGGCGGCGTTCAAGAGTCGATGATAAGAGAAGTGCAGTCGGCTTATAGATCGAACGGTGTTCACATCAACGACAAGCATATCGAAGTTATCGTTCGTCAGATGCTACGCAAAGTAAAAGTCAACAATCCCAACGATACCGAACTTCTTGTGAATGAGCTTATCGACAGAAATAGACTTGAGGAAGCAAACGAAAAGGTACTTGAAGCGGGCGGCATGCCTGCGACAGCAACACGTGTGCTGCTGGGCATAACCAAGGCTGCTCTGGCTACAGAGTCCTTCCTTTCTGCAGCCTCCTTCCAAGAGACGGCAAGAGTGCTGACCGATGCCGCCATAAAGAACAAGGTTGACCATTTGTTGGGACTAAAAGAAAACGTAATCATCGGCAAACTTATTCCTGCCGGCACAGGTATGAAGCAATACAGAAACGTTACGCTTGAATTTACCGGAGAAAAGACTCCGCCGAGAGAAACGATGCTTGAACACGAAGAAATGGACTACGACAAGGCGGCGGAACTGGAATAACTTAAGGAGAAACTGATGAAAAGGCTTTTTACTTCAGAAAGCGTCACCGAAGGGCATCCGGACAAAGTCTGTGACCAAATCAGCGACGCCATTCTGGACGCAATACTCGAACAGGACAGCAATGCACGTGTAGCGTGCGAAACTTGCACGACAACGGGACTTGTGCTTGTCATGGGCGAAATCTCCACAACTGCATATGTAGATATCTCGAATATTGCCAGAGAAACCATAAAGAAAATAGGCTATGACTCTTCGGATTTGGGCTTTGATTATAACACTTGCGCCATTCTTACTGCCATAAACGAGCAGTCTGCCGACATAGCGCAGGGAGTCAATGCAAGCCTTGAGTGTCAAGATTCTTGCTCCGACAGACTTGACAGCATAGGAGCCGGAGACCAAGGAATGATGTTTGGTTATGCTACCGACGAGACAGAAGAATATATGCCGCTGGCGTTGGTATTGTCGCACAAATTGTGCAAAAGACTTGCCGACATCAGGAAGCAAAAACTTGTCGACTATTTGCGCCCCGACGGCAAAGCGCAGGTGACTGTCGAATATGAAGACGGTGTCCCAAAAAGAGTCGAAGCAGTAGTGCTTTCCACACAGCATAGCGAAAGCGTCGACATATCGACACTTCGGAAAGAGATGACGGAACTTGCCGTGAAAGAGGTTGTTCCGGTAGAAATGATGGATAGCAATACGAAAATTTATATCAATCCTACGGGACGATTCGTCAAAGGCGGACCCAATGCCGACAGCGGATTGACGGGACGAAAGATTATAGTCGACACCTACGGCGGCTCAGTACCCCATGGCGGCGGAGCTTTCTCCGGAAAGGACCCCACGAAGGTTGACAGAAGCGCGTCATATTATGCGCGGTATGTCGCCAAAAACGTCGTTGCGGCGGGACTGGCGAAGAGATGCGAGGTTTGCGTGGCTTATGCCATAGGAAAAGCCAACCCTGTATCCATCGACCTGAACACTTTCGGCACAGCAAGCGTTGACGAAGAAAAGCTTGTTGCCGCAATAAAAAAAGTGTTTGATTTCCGTCCGCAAGCTATTATCGAAAACCTTGACCTAAGACGTCCGCAATATCTCACAGCGGCAAGTTACGGACATTTTGGCAGAAGCTGCTTCAGCTGGGAAAAGACCGACAAGACCGAAGAGCTTCGGGATTGTTTGTCATAATGGTTATTCAAGGTACCGTAGACGAAATTATTTTTAGAAATGAAGAAAACGGTTATACCGTATTGAATTTTGATGCCGATGGCGTACTCATTGTTGCCGTCGGTATTTTTCCGTTTATAAACGAGGGCGAACGCCTTGAATTGACAGGCGAAACAAAGTATAACCCCAAGTTTGGCGAACAGTTTGTTGTATCTAATGTAGAATTTTCAAAACCCGACGATGCCGAAAGCATAAAAAAGTATCTTGCAAGTGGATTATTCAAGGGCGTGGGAGACATTACCGCCGAAGCTATCGTAAAAAAGTACGGAGAAGAAACGCTGGATATTATCGAGAAATATCCGCAGATGCTAACAAAGGTCAGCGGAATTGGCAGAAGAAAAGCCGAAGAAATCTCGAAGTGCTATATCGAAAACAGCCGCATCAAGGATACTATTTTATTTTTGCAAAAATATGGCTTGACAACGGCGATGGCGCTGAAAATCTATAAACAATATGAAGAAGACACCGTTATTGTTGTCAAGAGCAATCCTTATAAACTGGTAGAGGATATTGAGGGCGTGGGATTTCTCACTGCCGACAGATTTGCCGAAAAGTTGGGCATAGATCGTGACAGCAAGTTCCGCCTTCAGGCGGCTGTTCACTATCTTTTGCAGGAAGCGGCAGGCAGAAACGGTCATACTTATTTACCCAAAGATTTTTTAATAGAAGAAACGTTGCGCTTGACGGAAACAAACGACAGTCAACGCGTTCGCGAGGTGCTGGAGTCGGAGCAGAACGGACTGCGAGAAGTGGAGATTGACGGCAAAACGGGATATTGTCTGTCGCTGAACTATCACACCGAGAACGGCATTGCCGCCAAGTTGATTTCTTTGAAGAATGCAGAGAGTTTGGATTTGGATTTGGACGCCGAATTGCAAAACTATGAACAGACAAGCGATATCGTGTTGGATGTGCAACAACGTCTTGCCATAAAAAGCGCCATAAACGAGGGCGTCGTGATAATAACCGGTGGTCCCGGCACAGGCAAAACAACAATAATCAAGTGTATCACGACAATTATGGGACAACGGGGCTTCCGTGTGGCATTGTCGGCGCCTACGGGCAGAGCGGCAAAACGCATGAGCGAGGCGACGGGAGAGGACGCAAAAACTCTCCACAGACTGTTGGGCATAAACAGCAAGCATTATGATACCAACGAAATAGCCGAACTGGAGTTTGACGTAGTCATTGTCGACGAAATCAGCATGGCGGATATATATATTTTCAATGCGCTGCTGAAAGCAATACCTAACGGCGCGCGCCTTGTGCTTGTGGGGGACAAGGATCAGTTACCGTCGGTTGCTTGCGGCAATATTCTGTCGGATATGATATCAAGCGAGTTTTTTTGTACGGTTTATCTTGAAGAGATATATCGTCAAGCGAAAGAGAGCATGATTGTAGTCAATGCCCATAGAATAAACAATTCTCAGATGCCCATCACAAAGAACTCCAAAGACTTTTTTATAGACAACAAAAACGCGCCGACGGACATACGAAACAGCGTCATCTCTATGGCATCACAGCGAATACCCGATTTTTTGGACATCAGTCCGAGGGACATACAAGTGTTGGCGCCGATGAAAAAGGGCGTTGCAGGAGTAGAGGCGCTTAACGAAAGATTACAGCAAGCGCTAAACCCCGAGGGCAAGCAGATAGTATACAAGAACCGCATTTTCAGAATCGGCGACAAGGTCATGCAAACGGTCAACAACTACTCTATCGAATGGATAAGGAACGACGTTTTCAGAGAAAGCGGCACAGGCGTGTTTAACGGCGACATCGGTTATATCATCAATATCCATAACGGAGAAGTGCTTGTCGAATTCGAGGACGGCAAGGTGGCGAATTATCAAGAGGGCGGACTTGACGAGCTTATGACGGCGTACTGCATCAGCGTTCATAAAGCTCAAGGTTCGGAATTCCCGGTGGTAATCATTGCCGTCACAAGCGGCAGCTATGCGATATTGACAAAAAACTTGCTTTATACCGCGGTCACCCGCGCCAAAAAAATGGCGGTTATAGTAGGTGACGAACAAAATATCGAAAAAATGGTAAAAAACAATTATATTACGCTGCGCTTTTCCATGCTTAAACATTTTTTGGAAAAGAACCAAGCCAAATTTCGCACTTTGTGGGGAGTATGATGGTGCCAAAAATAATAAACGGCATCATAGACGCGCTGTTTCCGCCGAATATCACCTGCATTTGCTGTAATGACGAATTGCGAACTGACGAAGAAAGACGCTTTTCTGTCTGCGTTGATTGCGACAAGCAATTGGACAACATTTCAGACAAGAGACAGGAAATAGCCAATCCTCATTTATTTTTCACAAAATTTTATACAGTTTTCCGCTACAGCGGAGCGGCAAAAAAACTCATTGTCGGCTTTAAGGACGGCAACAAACCCTATCTTGGGGAGTATATGGCGAGATTTATGTACGAGGCATGCCGAGAAAAAAGCAGATTTGATTGTATAGTCCATGTGCCTGCATCTTCGAAAAAAGCCGCGCAGCGTGGATACGACCATATGAAGTTGGTTGCCGAAAGGTTTTCAAGACTTAGCGGAATTATGCTGTTTTCTGCCCTAAAACGCACAAAACAAGGCGAAGACCAAACGGAAAGCGCCGACAGATACGCAAATATTAAAGGGCAGTTTGTTTTGCAAGAGGGTGTCGAAGGCAGAAGAGTATTGCTGCTTGACGATGTCGTGACGACGGGAGCCACGGCGTCCGAATGCGCAAAGACGCTTCTTGAAGGCGGCGCCACTGAGGTGACGCTGTTGACATTTGCAGAGGCGGCGAGCTTCGAGCAATACAAGAGCTATGCCGCAAGCCGTATGCAAGCGCGGAAATAATTCATTTTGTTGCTTTGAAATTTTGGCTATGCTATAATTAACTTTGACATTTGGATAAATAGGAATTGATGATGACAAATACCGAACATAAGAAAATCACTAAGGCAAGAAGCAAATCAAAAAAAGACAGCCTAAAACTTAAAAAAGCAGAAAGATATGATGCCGACATAACTATCGGTTTGACCGACGAAATAGTCAGTCAGAGAATAGAAGACAATCTTACCAACCACAAGCCGATAAACAGAAGCAAATCATACAGTCGCATTATTTTTGAAAACGTCTTTAACTTTTGCAATACCATAACGCTTCTTTTAGTTATAATACTTATTGCAGTTGGACAGCCCAACCAGACGGTATCTTCGAGCATAATTGTGCTCAACATTGCCATAGGCATATATCAGGAAATAAAAGCAAAATGGACAGTCGAGAAACTGTCTCTTGTCGTAGACAGCACTTGCGAGGTGTTGCGAAACGGCGTTGTGTTGTCAATTAGCACCAAAGAAATTGTGTTGGACGACCTTTTTTATTTGACAGCAGGATTGCAAGTGCCGGTAGACGGCATCATTGTAGATGGCATAATAGAGTTGGATGAGTCGATACTCACCGGCGAATCCGAAGTAGTCAAGAAAAACACCGACAACCCCGTGCTTGCAGGCAGTCATATTGTTGCCGGCAAAGCGTTGGTGCGAGCCGACAGAGTAGGCAAGGACTGTTACATAGAGAATGTAGCGAAGATCGCGCGCAGAGTAGCAAAGCCCCGCTCAAACATTTTCCGCGTACTGGATAAAATCATAAAAGGCATAACCGTCGCGCTTATTCCGCTGGCGCTTTTGTTATTTATTTCTACCAGGTTGGTTGCACAGGCAAGTCTGAATGCGACAATAACACAGGTGGCCGGTGCCATACTGGGCATGCTGCCTATCGGAATGTTCCTTTTGACAAGCACGGCGCTTGCTTCAAGCGTACTGAAACTGGCGAAGAAAAACACACTTGCGCAAGATTTATATAGTGTAGAGATGCTTGCAATGGTCGACACTCTGTTGCTTGACAAGACCGGCACAATTACCGACGGGAAACTGAAGGTTGTCGAAGAAGTGCCGCTGACACAAGAAGACCTCGATCTAGACACCATTATTATGACGATAGTTGAAGCGACTCACGATCGCAACCCTACTGCGCTGGCGCTTAAAGAACATCACCCCAACGGAGAGGCGTTAAGTGTCGTTGATTTCATGCCTTTTTCTTCCGGCAGAAAGATGAGCGCGGTAGAACTCGAAAATAATGTAGTATATTGTCTGGGCGCTCCCGACTTTGTCGTAGAGGACAGCGAAGCGCTGAATCACTATGTGGAATCCAGTTGCCAAATATGCCGCCGTTCTTTGGTTTTGGGACGGTTCAACGGCACTCTTGCCGACTTGAACAAAAAGAACACTCAAGCGTTATATGCCTTCTCACTTGAAGACAAACTGCGTGATGATGTCAAGGATACGCTGAACTGGTTCTACGAAAACGGAGTAGACATAAAGATAGTATCGGGCGACAATCCTCGCACGGTCAGCGAAATTGCGCAACTCACCGGCGTAAGGAATGCCGATAAATACATAAATTGCAGTGAAATGTCGGATGCCGAACTTGAAGAGAGAGCGACAGATACCGCAATATTTGGCAGAGTGGCGCCCGAGCAGAAGAGCAAGTTGGTCAACTATCTTCAAAACAAAGGCAGAGTTGTCGGAATGGTAGGAGACGGCGTCAACGACGTGCAGGCGCTGAAAGAAGCCGACTGTTCGATATCCTTTGCTTCAGCCAATGAAGTGGCGCGCAACATTTCCAGAATAATTATGCTTGACAGCAATTTCAAGACACTTCCCACCGTCGTAAGTGAGGGCAGAAGAGTAATCAGCAATGTCGAGAAGGTTTCGGCGCTTTACATAATGAAAAATCTTTTTGTTATGTTCATGACGCTGCTTTTCTCGATAGTAGCCTTTGTGGTAAAGACAGATTTGTATCCCTTTATTCCGACAAGAATGCTTCTTATAGAACTTTTTGTCATAGGTATTCCGACTTTCGCATTGGCGTTGCAATCCAACAATAAGCGTGTTGAGGGCAATTTCTTGACAAACATTATGAAGTCATGCGTACCTGCGGCAATGTCGTTGATTACCGGAGTGGGTTTTGTTTTGATACTTATGTTCACGGGAGTCATCGACTTCAGCGGCATAACTTCTCCGCTTGCCGACTATCGTTCATCGCTGGCGGTTGTCACCTTCACAATGGCAGGTTTCTCGGCGCTGTTTATTATTGCGTTGCCGCTCAACAGATTCAGGTTGTTAGTAATATTTGGCGCATTTGCGCTGTCTATCGGGGGACTTTTTCTCGATCAGCTGTTGTTCGACGGTTGGTTCCTCGAAATCGAACTGATAAAAGACGGTATGCACATCCTTTGGGTTGCAGTCGGCGTGGCATTGGCGGCGGCAAGTCATCTGCTTTATCGCAAAGCGGTGAGCAAGATTGACGACAAATGGGGCGACAGCATCAGGAAATGGGCGGCGGATGTGAGAAACAGGTTCAAAAGGAACAAAACAGCCAAATAATCCAGCAAAAAATTAAGGATATTTTATCATTTCGTTTGACAACGACGCAATGACTTGATATAATTATTTAGCTTGCATGGTGATATGCAGGCTTTTATGTTTAATCTACCCAATAATTGTCAAAACAGACAATAATTGAAGTCAGTGAGAACAGAAGAAAACTGTTCATTAAGGAGAATTAGTGGACAAAATACTGTCAGAACCGCGCGAAAACCGTGTTGTAGGTCTACGCGAGGTCAAAAAAGCAATAAGTAACAATCATCTAAGGTGTGTGATGATTGCTATGGATACGGATGAACTTATAAAAACACAGGTCATAAGCATGTGTGAACAAAGGCAGTTGCGGCACGAGTTTTTCTCATCGAAAGACGACATGGGCAAACTTTTGGGAATAGATGTGGCATGTTCGGTGCTTGGCATAAGAAAATCCGAAAAATAAAAGAGCTATCCTAAGGGTTGAACGGATGCTCATCCAATAAAAAACAGGAGGAACCTAAATGCCTACAATTAACCAGCTCATAAGGGCGGGAAGAACCACCAAAGAAAAGAAATCCATGTCTCCTATGCTTGAAAGCAGTCCTCAAAAGAGGGGAGTATGCCTTTCTGTGACTACTACGACTCCCAAAAAGCCCAATTCTGCCGTAAGAAAAATCGCCAGAGTACGCTTGGTTAACGGAATGGAAGGAACGGTATATATACCCGGTGTCGGCCATTCGTTACAAGAACATAGCGTTGTTTTGGTCAGAGGCGGAAGAGTAAAGGACCTGCCCGGTGTTCGTTATCACATTGTACGTGGTACGCTCGACACTTCAGGCGTCGCAAAACGCATGCAGGCAAGGTCAAAATACGGCGCAAAAAGACCCAAATAGTCGTATTCGGATGAAATCAGTCAACCAATAAAACCAGGAGGTAAAGCGAAATGCCCAGAAGAAGCGGAGTCCCCAAACGCGATGTATTGCCGGACCCCATATATAACTCAAAAGTAACAACTAAGTTAGTAAACCAAATAATGCACGGCGGAAAGCGTGGCACTGCACAGAACATAACCTACGAGGCGTTCAAGATTATTGAAGAAAAACTCAACCTGAATCCTCAAGAGGTGTTCATAAAAGCTCTCGAGAACGTTATGCCGATTCTTGAAGTAAAAGCCCGCAGAGTCGGCGGCTCAAACTACCAAGTCCCCCTCGAAATAAGACCTGACAGGCGGCAGACATTGGGAATAAGATGGCTTGTGATTTTTGCCCGCAAGAGAGGCGAGAAGACGATGAAGGAGAGGCTGGCAGGAGAAATCATGGATGCCTTCAACAGCGCCGGCGGAGCCTTTAAGAAGAAGGAAGATACCCACCGTATGGCAGAAGCCAACAAAGCTTACGCACATTACAGGTATTAATCCCCAATCAAAGAAAGACAAAAAGGGCGGCATACTTGAAGTTATGCCGCTTTTTATGTAAAAAGGGGATGATTAGAAACACAAAAATTAAGAAAACTATAACATTAGGGAGCAATGATGACAAAAGTATACGAGTTGGATAAAATAAGAAACATCGGAATAATGGCGCATATTGACGCCGGAAAGACCACGACCTCTGAAAGGATACTTTTTTATACAAACAAGGTTCACAAGGTCGGCGAGGTTCATGACGGCACGGCGACAATGGATTGGATGGTGCAGGAACAGGAGAGAGGTATCACCATAGTCTCCGCGGCGACAACGACAGAATGGAAGGATTTTTGCATAAATGTCATCGATACCCCGGGACACGTCGACTTCACCGTCGAAGTAGAAAGAAGTTTGAGAGTACTTGACGGCGCAGTAGCAGTGTTTTGCGCAAAGGGCGGCGTCGAACCGCAATCCGAAACTGTGTGGCGTCAAGCCAACAAATATATGGTGCCGAGAATTGCGTTCATCAATAAGATGGACATAAACGGCGCAGATTTTGACAATGTTGTGGAAATGATGAGAACCAGATTGCACACAAATCCGGTACCCATAATTCTACCTGTTGGACAAGAAGACACCTTCGAAGGCATCATTGACGTCATAAAAAACAAAGAAATAAAGTACAACGATGCAAGAGGTTTGGATTTATCCTATGTAGATGTGCCCGAAGCCTACAAAGAGCGCGTAGCCGAAGCCAGAGCCAAGATTGAAGAGGTTTGCGCCGATTATGACGACGAATGTATGATGAAAGTGCTTGAAGGCGAACCGCTGAACGAAGAAGATATGCTCAAGGCGCTCCGCAAAGCCACAATAGCGTTAAAAATTACTCCCGTAGTATGCGGAACGGCATACAAAAACAAGGGTATTCAGAAATTGCTGGATATGATAGTAGCATTGTTGCCCTCGCCGCTTGACATCGAATCGATGAAAGGCACCGACGAAAAAGGCAAAGAGATCGAAAGACACGCCAGTTTTTCCGAGCCATTGGCAGGACTTGCCTTCAAAATTATGGTAGATCCCTTTGTCGGCAAACTGGCTTTTTACAGAATATACAGCGGTGTGTTGAAGGCGGGCATGCAGGTTTATAACAGCACCAAACAAAAGAAAGAAAGAATCAGCAGAATTCTCAGAATGCACTCCAACAACAGAACGGAAATCGCCGAGGCAAGCGCCGGCGATATAGTGGCTCTTGTAGGTCTCAAAGATACGACCACAGGCGACACGCTTTGCGACATTCAAAAGCCAATAATTCTCGAAAGCATGGATTTCCCGGATCCCGTTGTAAGAGTGGCTATTGAGCCGAAAACAAAAGTTGGTCAAGAAAAGATGGGACTTGCTTTATCAAAACTTTCGGAAGAGGACCCCACCTTCAAAACCTATACGGACAGAGAAACGGGTCAGACCATAATAGCCGGAATGGGAGAATTGCATTTGGAAATAATAGTCGATAGACTGTTGCGCGAATTCAAAGTAGAAGCCAATATCGGTCAACCGCAGGTTGCATATAGAGAAGCAATCAAGAGAGAAGCAACTGCCGAAGGAAAATATGTCAAGCAGTCGGGCGGTAAAGGTCAATACGGTGTATGCAAAATCATCATCTCGCCTAACGAACAGGGCAAGGGCATCGAATTCCGCGACGAAATCGTCGGCGGCGTCATCCCAAAAGAGTATATCAAGCCTGTTGAAGAAGGTATCAGAGAGGCGGCTTTGGGCGGTGTGCTGTTGGGATACGAGATGGTTGACTTCACGGTCAGACTTGTCGACGGCAGCTACCATGAAGTTGATAGCAGCGAAATGGCGTTTAAAATTGCCGGTTCAATGGCATTCAAGGAAGCTGCTTTGAAGGCAGATCCCACAGTGCTTGAACCTATGATGGAAGTAGAAGTCACGGCTCCTGCGGAATATCTCGGCGCCGTGCTGGGGACTTTATCCTCAAGACGTGGCAGTGTCAAGTCTATGGATGACCGTCACGAAGCAAAGGTTGTCATCGCTGATGTGCCGCTTTCGGAGATGTTTGGCTACACGACAATACTCAGAAGCGCTACCCAAGGCAGAGGTTTGAGCTCAATGCAACTCAAATGTTATACCGAGGTTCCCGCTTTAGAAAGGAAAAAAATGCTTGAGAAAGTATAAGATTTTATCGAAAATATAATTATATTAATTATATTTTCCGCATAAATGATATAAAATCAGGTGACAAGACGAATTATATATTATATAATAGGTATTACAAATATAAGTATGTAAAATTATTGGAGGACATAATAAATGGCTAAAGCTAAATTTGAAAGAACAAAACCCCATGTAAATGTAGGCACAATAGGCCATGTAGATCATGGTAAGACAACTTTGACTGCTGCTATTACTATGGTATCAGCTGCCGCTGGTTTTGCGCAAAGCATCAAGTATGATGAGATCGATAAGGCACCCGAAGAGAAAGCAAGAGGCATCACGATCAACACTTCTCACGTTGAGTATCAGACCGCCAACAGGCACTATGCTCACGTTGACTGCCCCGGACACGCGGACTATGTCAAGAACATGATTACCGGAGCCGCTCAGATGGACGGCGCTATTCTTGTTGTTGCTTCGACAGACGGACCTATGCCCCAGACTCGTGAGCATATTCTGCTTGCCAGACAGGTTGGTGTTCCCTATATCGTAGTATTCATGAACAAAGTTGACCAGGTTGACGATCCCGAGCTTCTCGAGCTTGTCGAAATGGAAGTAAGAGATTTGCTTTCAGAATATGATTTCCCCGGCGACGATATTCCCATAATCAAGGGTTCTGCTTTGAAGGCTATGGAAGCTTGCGCCGCAGGCAATGCCGATGGCCCCGCTTGCGATTGCATCCGCGAACTTCTTGCTGCTGTTGACAGCTATATTCCTTCTCCCGAGAGAGACACCGACAAGCCTTTCCTTATGCCTGTCGAAGACGTCTTCACCATCACCGGTCGTGGCACTGTTGCTACGGGCAGAGTTGAGAGAGGTCAAATAAAGATTCAAGACAAGGTAGAAATCGTTGGTTTGATGGAAAAATCAGTTGAGACGACAGTTACCGGTATCGAAATGTTCCGTAAGCTGCTTGACTTTGCTCAAGCCGGCGACAATATAGGCGCATTGCTTAGAGGTATCGAACGTAACAACATCGAAAGAGGTCAGGTTCTCGCTAAGGTTGGCTCCATAAAGCCCCACACTCACTTCAAAGGTCAAGTTTATGTTCTGAAGAAGGAAGAGGGTGGCAGACATACACCGTTCTTCAACGGCTATCGTCCCCAGTTCTATTTCCGTACAACTGACGTTACCGGTTCCATTCAGCTCCCTGAGGGCGTCGAAATGGTTATGCCCGGCGACAACATCGATATGGAAATCAAACTTATCACTCCTATCGCTATGGAGAATGGACTACGCTTTGCTATCCGCGAGGGCGGACGCACAGTAGGTTCAGGCGTTGTTACTTCCATTATTGCGTAACAATCCAAGAAAACTAACAAATAAAACAGGTCGGTTATGCTGACCTGTTTTTTTATGTATAATTTCAGGTTTGGCATCAC
Organism: uncultured Christensenella sp.; assembly: GCA_964368435.1. Classification (GTDB taxonomy): domain Bacteria; phylum Bacillota; class Clostridia; order Christensenellales; family DTU072; genus DTU072. The sequence goes on from CAYJBS010000005.1 coordinate 32,082, forward strand.
GGCTCTTCAAAAAGCATTTTCCGCAACTCAACGCCACTGCGCTTCCTTCGACAAGCGCCGCCAATGCAGCTAGGTTCGATATAAACAAATGGTTGGAAATAAAAAATATTTATGACTACTTTTTTACTGCAGGTGTGATGTCGTAAGGCCCTTTTGACAGTTCTTTTATGAAAAGCGCTCGAATATAGCCTCGATCAAAGGTAGTCGAGTGTACAAAAAAATCTTTGCCGTAATAATATCTTGCCAGCTTGAAATACTTCGTGTTGGTGTGCAGAGCAATGGCTTTTACGCCCAGCTCCTCGCACTCTTCGATTGCATAGGATAGCAGAGAACTGCCTACGCCTGTGCCGCTTTCTTCGGGAGAAACGGCAAAACGATAGATATATGCCAGTTCGTCCGTCAATTTTTCGATTCTGATACAGCCGATAATGACGCCGTGACGCACAGCGGCGATGACGATACGGTTGTTTATGTCGTTTATGACATCTTCTTGGGTCTCTTTCAGCGCGGATACCGTGACGGTGTCATTTAATTGTTCTTTATATTGGCGGAACGCGCGAAGAGTCAACTCGTTTATTTCCTTGGCTTGGGATAGCTTGGCGGGAACTATTTTCATCTTTACACCTATTTTGTAATCATAGTGCCGATACCCGAATCTGTGAAGATTTCGAGCATGACAGGGTGGGGAATGCTGCCGTTTATGATATGTACGCAATTTATGCCGTTTTCGACACCTTGTATACAGGCGTTGACTTTGGGGATCATACCGCCGTCAATGCTGCCTTCGGCTACCATTTTCTTCAAATCGGCGATAGCGGCGAAATGAAGCAAAGTGCTTTTATCGTTTTTGTCGGCGAAAACTCCGTCGGTATCGGTGAGATAAATGAGTTTTTCTGCACGCAACGCCACGGCTATTTCTGCGGCGGCAGTGTCGGCGTTTATGTTATAGCTGTTGCCCTCCGAATCGGTGCCTACGGTAGCTATGACTGGCACAAACTCGTCATTTATCAGCAATTCAAGCAATTTTGTGTTTATTTTCTTGACACTGCCGACATATCCCAGATCAAAACCGTCCGAAGCATTCATCTTCTCGACTTCAATAAGGTTGGCGTCCTTGCCACATATGCCCAGAGCCTTGACGCCGAGGGTATTCATTTTTGCCGTAATGTCCTTGTTGAGTTTTCCGCAAAGCACCATTTGCACTACTTCTATGGCATCTTTCGAGGTGACACGCAAACCGCCGTGAAAGCTTGATTCAATATCAAGTTTTTTCAAATAATGGTTTATTTCCGGTCCGCCGCCATGCACAAGGATGGGGTTTACGCCGACTATTTTCAGCATCGCAACATCTTGAAGCACTGTATTCTCGTTGATGTTCATTGCATTACCGCCGTATTTGATGACGACCGTCTTTTTTGCCAGTTTGTTTATGTATGGCAACGCTTCGGCAAGTATGTTGGCTTTTTCGATAAGTTTATTCATTTTTATAGGTACCTCGCAACAAAATTCAGTCCTACTGTTTCATTCAAGCCGAACATAAGATTCATATTCTGCACCGCCTGTCCGCTGGCGCCCTTGACAAGATTGTCCAAACAAGAGACGACAATAAGGCGGTTGAGACGCTTGTCCTTGATAAAGCCTATTTGTACGTTGTTACTGCCGGCGATGTTCTTGATTTCGGGCAGCATTCCTTGACTCAAAATGTGAACAAATGGCTCATTTTTGTAAAAATCGTTATAAATCTTTTCGATATCGGCATCAAAATCTGTCAAATCGCAATATATCGTAGACAATATTCCGCGCTTTATAGGCAACAGGTGCGGAGAAAAACTCAACAATATTGGTTGAGCGTATGCCTCCGACAACCTCTCTTCTATTTCGGAGGTGTGGCGGTGTGTCGTCAAAGCGTATGCCTTAAAGTTTTCGGCGGATTCCGTCATAATATAATTAATGTCGGCTTTTCTTCCTGCTCCGCTGACGCCGCTTTTTGCATCGATAATGATGTTTTTGCCGCTGATAACCTTGTTTTTCAACAGCGGATACAGCGCCGTAATGGCACAAGTGGTATAACAGCCGGGGTTTGCGACAAGACTTGCGTTTTTGATTTCTTCGCGGTATATTTCGCACAAGCCGTATACGCTTTTGGGAGCAATGTCGGCTCTGGGATGAGTGATCTTATAGGTAGATTTATACTTTGACAAATCTTTATATCTGAAATCGGCACTTAAATCAATGACTTTTATGCCCAAATCATAATACTTTCCTGCCATCGCTGCGCTTTCTCCGTGAGGAAGCGCAAGGAAAACTATGTCGCTTTCTGCGGCGATCTCTTCAATGCTGTCGTTTGAAAAATTCTTTTCCACTTTGCCCATAAGCGAAGGATAAAGCTTCGTGACAGGCATGCCGTCATTTGAACGGGAAACAAGTTTGTTCAGCGTGACATTGGGATGATTGCACAGGATGTTTATCAACTCAAGTCCCGTATAACCGTTGGCGCCAATGATGCTTGCATTAATATTCATTATTCACCTCTAATATTTATCAATTATACAAAATTTGCCGATTATATGCAAGCATTCTGCATATATATACAAACATTATTTCATTGAAAATATGCAACCGCAATAATTTTGACGATAAAGTTTGAAGTCTCGACTGAGTTCTATGCTGCGAAGATATCCGCCTCTTTTTTTGAAATCCGAAAATAGGAAAGAAACACCGTATTTCTTGGCAAGCTCTGCGCCTGCCTGATTGATAAACTCGGCATTTTTTAGCGGGCTGACAGACAGCGTGGTAGTAAAAAAATCAAAACCGTTGTTGGCGGCGAAATTTGCCGCTTTTTCCATGCGCATTTTTATGCATATTCTGCACCGCGCCCCACCCTCCGGTTCATTTTCATAACCTGAAACATTCTCGAAAAATTCTTTCGATATATATTCTTCTTCAATGATTTTTATGTCGCTACCCATCTCTGAAACCAGCCGACACTGTTCGGCTGCTCTTTTGTCGAATTCTTCTTGGGTGTTTATGTTGGGGTTGTAATAATATACGGTAATGTCAAAATGTTTCAGCAGTTGTTCCAGACAAGAACTGCTGCACGGAGCGCAACAGCTGTGCAAAAGCAGTTTTGGACGGGCAGTAAGTCCGCCGACAATCTTTTCCATTTCTTTGTGATAATTTCTTTTTATCATATTGTTAGTATAGCACAATTTCTGTCCGTACAAGGTATTTTTGATAGAAATCATAACGTTTGTGTTTTTCTGGCAAATGTTATATAATATTGTAGATATAGGAAAAGGAGAAAGAAATGAAAGTAAAAAAGGTTGCCGTTGTTTTATGTATGCTGCTTGTCGCAGTGCTGCTTGTTTCTTGTACCTATGGCAGTTATGTCACGAAAAAATCGGTAAAGCAATTCGGTTCGAATTCTATGTACATGCGCTACGAAAGTTTTTCGGGACAACTATACCGCAAATTTAAACTTAATCAAGGCGAAAAGCTCCCGCTTTTCATAAGCACAAAGACAGAATCAGGCAATCTGATGATTGAGCTGATTGACGAATATGACACCGTTTTCGTATCCTACGATACAGAATATGACCAAACTAAGCGTACTGAGTTTGTTGCGGAAGAGAAGGGTGTATACCGTCTTCGCATAAAAGGCGAGCATAGCGGCAGCTTCGACATAACGTGGCAAAAAGAATAAACTTCGCAAGTTTCGGAGATAACATAAATATCAAATCTATTAATAAGGGGAAAAAATGGAATTGAATTATCAAGCAAAATTTCTAGAGATGGAAAGCAAAGGTTGCCCTGTTGTGGCGCTTTGTTATGATTTCGACAAAACGCTGTCGCCAAAAGACATGCAGGAGTACGGCTTTATCGAAAGATTGGCTATGACTCCCGATGAATTTTGGAGTCTTTCGAACGATTTGGTCGAACATAGGGGCATGGACATGATAATGGCGTACATGTATACTATGATTTTTGAAGCAAAAAAGCGCAATATCGACATTACAAAGCAAGATATGTGGGAGCTAGGCACAAAAATCGGACTTTTCAAGGGTGTTGACAGCTGGTTCGACAGAATAAACGATTTTGGCGTCAAAAACGGTGTTATTACCGAACATTATATCATTTCATCGGGACTTGAAGAGATTATCGGCGGCATAAGCATTGCCGATGAGTTCAAAAGAATATATGCTTCAAGCTTTTTCTATGACAGTGAGGGCAAGGCGATTTGGCCGAGAAAAGCCGTCAATGCCACGACAAAAACGCAATATTTGTTCAGAATTAACAAAAATATAGGTACAGAGGACGTAAATGTATATATGCCCGATGACCGCAGAAGGGTGCCTTTCACCCATTTTATTTATATCGGCGACAGCATGACCGACATACCTTGTATGCGTCTCATAAAGTCTTATGGCGGCAATTCAGTGGGAGTTTATAATCCGGAAGACGCCCAAGCGCAAGAAACAGTAAAAAAACTGCTCCGCGAATGCCGCATAAATTATTATGCTCCGACTGATTATTCAACGGGCGGCAGTCTTGAGGATATTATCCATAAAATAATTTTGGACATAAAGACAAGACACGACCTGCTGCGCATCACCCGTTTGCAAACTGCCGGCACTGCTTAATAACTGCAATTTTGTCGAAACATCGTCATTTTTTGACCTATATTTTGACATACATAATCTTTGTTGACATCAAAATGCCGCAATGATATAATATGTATAATAAAAATAAAAAGCCCACAAGGAGTGACTCTCCTTGTTAAGGATATAAATGTTAGAGATTAATCATTTACATAAAAGGTATCTGCATTGTGACAGCTATGCTGTCGAGGACTTGAATTTGGAGCTGAAAGAGGGGGAAGTTTTTGGCTTTCTCGGCATGAACGGCGCCGGAAAGTCCACCACCATAAAATGCCTGACGGGTATTTATCCCTTCAATAGCGGCGAAATAAAAATTTGCGGACACGACATAACGAAAGATCCCATAAACGCAAAATTGAATATGGGTTATGTCCCCGACAACCATTCAGTCTACGAGAAGTTTACGGGCAGAGAGTACGTAAACTATATTGCCGACCTTTATCGTGTGGACAAGCCCCGACGAGAGGAGCAACTGAACAAGTTTGCCAAACTCTTCCGCTTGACCAAGGCTCTTGACAAACAAATAAAATCATATTCTCACGGCATGAAGCAAAAAATATGCATTATCGCCGCGTTGATACATTCACCCAAACTTTGGGTGCTTGATGAGCCCATGATGGGACTTGACCCTCAATCAATGGTAGAAATCATAAAATACATGAAAGTACATTGTGAGCAAGGCAATACCGTATTCTTTTCTTCGCACAACCTCGACCTTGTGGCAAAGCTGTGCGACAGAGCCGCCATCATAAACGCAGGCAAGCTCCATTGCATAATCGATCTTCACGAGGCAGGTAACAAAGAAGCGCTGGAAGAGAATTTCCTTCGTATCACAGCCAGTGAGGAGGAATAAAAACAATGCATAATGTTCTGACCCTCATCAAAATGGAATTCATAAACCGTTTTGGCAAGGTTGGCATAAAAGACACAAAAGCCATAATCAAAGCTGTTTTTTCCGTCATCCTTTTCGCCGCGGTGTTTGCTTTTACATATTGGGCAGCCAAGGTGTTTTTCAGTATGTTCGACAAAGCGGGACTTACGTATGAAGTTCTCGTTTTGTTTTTTACAGTCATTTTTGTATTCTTGCTTTTTACGAACATCAGTTCGACGATCAAGGTGCTTTATTATAAGGGCGACAATGAGATACTTATACGCTTTCCTGTCGCAGGCTGGGAGGTGTTCTGGGCAAAGACGATTTATTTGCTGGTTTCACAGCTTGTCATAACCTCGCTGATTCTCATACCTTTCTTGATTGCCTACGGCAAAGTAGTATTAGCCGGCGGAATGTATTATGGCGCAATACCTTTTGTTGTGCTGTTTATGGTGCTGGTGCCCTTTTTTATCTCGAACATCCTTGCCATACCGTTTATGCAGCTCAGCAACTCCATAAGACACAAGTTCGGCATGATTATTGTGGCTCTCGCTGTGTTGATGACAGCGATATTTTTTGTTTATACGCTACTTTTTGAGAAAGCCGTAGTTTATTTGCGCGATGAGCAGACCTTTTCGGTTTTTGATGACAATACAATTATGCTCATAGGCAACATGATAAGATATTTCATCCCGACAAAGTATTTTGCCGGAATGATGCTGGGACAATTCGAAGTTACTAGGATAATAAACAGAGAAACAATCGTGACGCTTGTCGGAGACAACAGAGCGCTCAGCTTTTCTGCGCTTATTGTGCTTTTGGAACTTGCCATAATCGGTTCTTGTCTCGTCATCAAATTTCTTTACCAAAAGACGCTGCTTGCCAACATAGAAATAGACGGCAGCGCCTACACTAAACTGACAAAAAACAAGGTGCGCCCGATTTTTTGGACGCTGCTCCACAAAGAATTCATACAGGTTTTCCGTTCGGTGAACTATTCGTTCCAGTATTTTGTTTTGGCTTGTTCCATGCCCGTAATGGTCTTTTTCTGCAATCGCATTGCCATTAGCATAGGGCTGAACGACATCGGCAACAAAATAGTGCCGGGATTGACATTATTGATAATGTTGATTTTCAACACCGTCATCATTTCCTTCTCTGCGTCATCTATCACCAGAGAGGGCAGCAACTTTTATCACACAAAGGTTATGCCTGTACCCATAAGAACACAGCTTTCCGTGAAATTCATCATGTATTTCTTGGTTTCCTTTATTGCAAACACTGTCACAACCGCCATAATCATCTTCACCAAACAAATGGAAGTTGACGGCGGCGGCATAGAATTTGTCAAGCCTCTTGCCATATATGCTATTTCATTGCTTGTTTCCATCGGCTTGACGCTTTATTCGATGAAAATAGACATCATTCGTCCACGCTTTAATCTCAGCGGTGACGGCGAGTTGGTCAGCAACAACGCCAATACTACGAATTCAGTGCTTATGGGCTTGGTTTTAGCTGTGCTTTTCGGCGTGGTAGGTATGCTGATGCCGTATGTTTTCGGCAACCTCGGCTTGAAGTTGATGTTTTATGTTCTTCTTAGCGGAGCGGCGATATTCTTTATTTTCTCGCTGCTGTTTTATTACATAAAACTTACCGCTACATATAATAAGATTGTGTAGAAGGTGCATATGAAAAAGTTTCTTATCGCTTTAATATTTCTTATACCGGTGATAGTCATCGTCGCAATTCAAGGCACAGGCGCCGTCATAGAGGCATGGGCGCCGGCGGTCAATGCAGAAAGTATCGAAATCAGAGACGGCTACAACGACTATATCGGCGGCGGCAGAATTATTATACCGCGCTACTTTACAGACGGCAGCGACGGCAGCGAATATATTTATATAAATGTCTATCCAAATGTGGTGTTTTCCGACGAAGTAGGCTATACCGTTTCCGAAGAAGAGGGGTATGACGGCGAATGCATACTTGAGCATGTCAGCAAAACCAAATATAAGCTGATCGCCAAAAAGAACGGCAGTGTGCTGATGAAGATTTATTCCGTCACTAACGAAAACGCATACAAAATGCTAAATGTTTATATAACCTCGGATTTGATTACCGACATAAACATATTTGCCGACGACAGCGACAGCATACAAAGAGTTGCGGAGGATGCCGACATAACACTGGCAAGTTCAATCAGACTCTATGCCTATGCCTATCCTGCCGAAGCCATCGGCAAAAACCTCACCACTTGGCAAAGCAGTGACAACGGCATCGCTACCGTTGACAAAAACGGAGTAGTCACTGCGACAGGCAAGGGCAAAGCCAAAATAACCTGCTACTTGAAGGACAAGACAGGCACTGAGCATTTCTCTTTTATTCATGTCGTGGTAGAAGAGGAGATACTGCTCAAAGCAGAACAGCTGTTCCTTGATAGGGCTTTCTTTACGGCGCTGACCGAAGAGGGACAAAAGAGCTTTGTTCTGGAAAACGTCATAAAGAAGTTTGGCAAGCATGACGAAGTACTGCCTTTGACTGAAGAAGACATAATACGCACTCTTGTCGACAAAGACTTCATAGAGTTCGAAATCGACGGCAAGCCGCTGAGAATAGATTTCACAGAATACGATGCCATAGCCCTAAAAAGCAATTATTTGAATGAAATATATCTCGAGAACGGCGGTTATACGCTTATTCCGCAATACAAAGACTTCCGCAGAAAAGAAATGCCGAACGTAGTGTATCATATCTCGGACAGCTCGATTTTGAGCGTTGAGAACGGCAGTATTATTCCGCACAAAGAAGGTGTATGTACGGTGTATGCCGAACGAAACGGACATCGCACCGATTCCCTGACTTTGACCGTAAAGACCAGAGTAATTTCCTTCCAAATGCCCCTGTCGAATTTCGACAACAAAAGAGGCATCAAGCAAGAAAGAATTTGGGGACAATACTTCTTTGAAGGAGAGCTGATTCAAAACAGTTTTACTTTGGGGTATCAGACAGCTTCGGTGCATCCTTTCTCAAACTGCTTTGATTTGCTTTGGGAAAGCGACAGCCTTTTTGCCGAGATCGACCAAAACGGCAAAATAACCTTCCTTGACGGCTGCGCCAATCAAACCATAAGCGTCACGGCGACGGCTGTTGTTCACGGCATAAAAACCGAACTTAGCAGGCGGTATACCTTCTTTATGGCAGATGAAGACGTCATAAACGTATACAATCTGCTTGAAGCCGAGAGGGCATATAGCGATGAGACGGGCAGAAATGCCATTGCGCTGCAAAGTGATATTGCTATAGACGCGCCGCATACGCTATATGTTACCAACAACCTGCACGGCAACGGTTTTTTATTGAACTTCAAATATCCCGACGGAATCTTCAAGTACGATGATGCGCTTTCTGTGAAGGACGACAGATTCAATGTCAACAATGAATATTATATTCTCGAAAATTTCACCGTTCAAAGCGATGAGAGTTTCGAAAAAGGCAAATATAAGTCCAACAATATTTATATGAGCAATATGAAGATTGACGGCACCGTAAGGTATGTCATATCCCGTTATGGTTGGAACTCGTTGCACATAACAAAAAACAAGGGCACGCTGACCGTTGAGGGCTGTATCTTCGGAGCCACGGGCTTTGCGGCGATTTATTTCAGCGACGATCATTTCACTTCACCTAAGATACAAAAAGGTACGCTTATCGTCAAGAATGTTGTCATGCGCGAAACAGACTGCGCGTCACTTGTGACTACCCCCAACAGCTTTGAGCCCGACATAAAAGATAATTATGTTCAGAATATAGTTTTTGAGGGTTTTATGGACAGCTACAACTGGAAAAAGGTCGAGGAGTTGCAGGGTATCTTCAACGCTATTGACGATGGTATGCTGGGTCCACTGAGAGAAGCAAGAGATTTCCTCAGCAACCTTTTGGGCAATATGCTTGAAGAGTATTTTTCGGTCGAACCTTACAAGAGCGCTGTTTATACCGACAGCGCGGGACAAAGATGGGTGTCGATGAATATGTTTGCATTGGGCTTGTGCCAGACGGTTGATCCGGCGACATTTGATTTCACAAAAAATTCCGAATTTTATCTGGTGCCTGTGCAACTCAACAAAACATCATCCAATCTGCTGAAAAGAATAGTAGGATTCGACATGGATTTGCCTTGTTATCTGCTTTCCTACAAATTTGACGAGACAAGAGGTCCTGTCATAAGACCGCAAGATTCCTGTCCGGAAAACGAACAACTGTTCAGTAGACTGCATCCTGGACCATCCGACAACAATAACAACCGAACAAAAAACTAAACAAATAATAAAAAAGAAAAAATAATGGAGGTAACACTATGGCAGTAAGAAGAAGCAGCTGCGCTGGCGGCTGTCTTGTGAAAGCGCTCATCTCGATCGTCATCATAATAGCATTGCTTGCGGGAGCTGTTATTTGGGCACTGTTCCAAACTCCAGCTCGGTTTGGACTTGCCGACACCGAAATTCAAGGCATGACACTCAAAGAAATGGGACTTGCGGATATGAAGATAAAAGATATCATAGCCATCTTCATAAATCTGAGCAACCCTGACGAAAGCGCCATAGTCGACAATCCTTATGATCCGGTTACGGACAAGGCAGGCGCAGACCAAAAAGCCGGCACAATGGGAATTGGCGAAGACGATTATTTGTCGCTTGTTGGAGATACACATGTCACAACGACAACTCCGGAGCTTTTGAGTTTCGCCGATACCGAAATAGCCTATATTTTGAACAGCATTGTTCAACAAGGCTCTTCAGAAGTTGAGGGAGAGGAAGAGGCGCAGATTATCAGAGATATGGACGCTTCGATAGCTCAAGTGACCATAACAAAAGGCACGGAAATCACAATTGAAATATTGCTGAAAATCAATATATCTTCCATAAAAAGAGATTTGCCCGCCATTGTGGCGAACAGATTGCCCGACGCTGTTTATTTGAACAGCATCAATAAGCTGACGGTAACTGAAGGTTTATATCCCTTAGGCGGTATTGTTTCTACTCAATCTTCGGGTATTGAAATCAACGGCATGGATGGCGCGACAACGGCTATCATCCTAAACGCTTTATCAAGCGGAATCGAAGAGGCGGAGCAAGCCGAAGATCCGGCAAAATATTTCAATGACACATTCGGCGCATTCTTCCAAAAAGTTGTCAATAATATGGGTTTGGTCGGCGCTAGCGTTACCAATTGCGGTCCGGACGGCGTCATTGATCACCAAATAAAAGTCATAACCAGAATACTGTGATAGGCATAATTATTGCGATGCCGCAGGAGTTCGCTCCCTACAAGCAACACATAACAGCGTCCAAGCAACACTGCGGCAAACAATTTCACGAGGGCGTTATTGCAGGGCAAGAGATCGTCATATGCCTAAGCGGCATCGGCAAGGTCAATGCGGCATTCGCAACCACGCTGATGACGCAAATATATGAACCCTCATTGCTGATAAGCACCGGTTTATCGGGAGGGCTGGGCAAAACCGCCCAATTTGACATCGTGCTTGCCGATAGGCTGGTACAACACGATGTCGACACCACGGCGCTGGGTGACCCGAAAGGTATGGTATCCACCGTCAACAAGGTGTTTTTTGAAACGGATAACAGCTTGCTGGCGCGTTTCAAACAAAGTTTGCCCGAAGCAAAAGTAGGTACTATCGCCAGCGGAGATCAGTTCATTGCCGACAAAGAACTGTCGAAGAACATAACAGAGCAATTCGAAGCCATAGCTTGCGACATGGAAAGCGGCGCAGTGGCGCAAATTGCATATCTGACGGATACTCCACTTGCCGTTGTAAGAGGCATAAGCGATGCTGCAGACGGCGAAGCCGCCGCCGATTTTTTGACTGTAACAGAAAAAATCAGCGCAGAAGTCTATAAAGCTGTTGCAAGCGTAATTGAAAAGCTATAATTATACAAAATATACATAAGCAGGTAAAAAAGAATGAAGGTAAAAAATATTGTTAAAAGGTACACCATACTATTCGCGCTACTCCGTGACATCGGTCTCGGCGCGCTGGCGTTTGTAGCGGCGTATTGGGTAAACAGAGGCAGTTTGATTTCGCTTCCCAGCCTTCGTCTGCTGTGGGTATACTTCTTCATCTGCATTTTTACCACCGTTTCAGCAATGGCGCTGCTGAAAAACTACCGTGTGGAATGGCGGTATGCCGGCATCACGGAAATAGTCAACGTAGTACTGGCTTTCATAGTATCGGGCGTCATCGCCACCATACTGAAATTGAGTTACTTCCAAAAGGTATATTTGAGCCTTTTGTTCCTATTTTACTTTTTCTATTTCGGTTTCTCTTTGCTTTGGAGATTGTCGGCGCGGTTCGTGCTGGTTTTGAAAAAGCGGTTCAGAGTAGTCGGCATCGACAACGAGAATATGATAGTCTACGGCGCAGGATATACCGGCGCAACGCTTGTCAAAAGGCTAGTCGAGAAACCCGAAGAGGGGTTTGACCCTGTGGCGATTATTGACGATGATCCTGAAAAACACCGCAGATTTGTCAGCGACATTCCTGTAATCGGCGGCAGAGACTGCATAGGTTATGCCATAAGAAAGTACAAAGTGACGACAATAGCCATAGCCATCTCAAAAATCACACGCGAACAACTGTTGTCTATCTACACTTATATAAAGAAATTCAATGTAAAAATCAAAATCACCAGCAATATGAGCGGAGCCAATTCCGTGCTGAATTCCGATGTAATTTCCCTGAAAAATTTGAAAATAGAGGACCTTTTGCATCGGAAAGAGCATAAAATAGACAAGGAACTGCTCGACAGCTTCATAAACAACAAAGTCATAATGGTAACCGGCGGCGCAGGCTCAATTGGCAGTGAGATTTGTCGTCAGGCGCTACAATACCACTGCAAAAAGCTCATCGTATTCGATCACCACGAATACGGTATGTTTAAGATTGACCAGGAGTTCCAGAAAGGCTATTCCGACGATATGTACGCTCTCGAGGTAGGTTCCGTAAGAGACCGCGAAAAGGTGCGCACAATCATCGAAAAATACAAGCCCGACATAGTTTTCCATGCGGCGGCATATAAGCATGTGCCCATGATGGAAATAAGCGCCGACGAAGCCGTCAAGAACAACGTGATGGGTACCGAAAATGTCATCGACCAATGCAATGAAAGCGGCGTAAAAAAGTTCATATTAGTATCAACAGACAAGGCGATAAACCCGGCGAACATTATGGGTGCCACAAAACGCATTGCCGAATTGGTATTGGAATGTAAATCTGCCACCTCTGTCACTCAGCTTGCGGCGGTAAGATTTGGCAACGTGCTCGGCTCCAGCGGCAGCGTCATTCCCACCTTTATGAAACAAATCAACAACAGAGAACCTATCACAGTGACGCACCCTGAGATGAAAAGGTATTTCATGACTATACCCGAGGCGGTCAGATTGGTGATACAAGCAGGCGCGCTGGCAAACGGCGGCGAAGTATTTGTCCTTGATATGGGCGAGCCGGTATATATAAAAGACCTTGCCACAGATCTTATTCGCGCAAGCGGACTTGTACCGGATAAGGACATAAAAATAAAATATACAGGTTTAAGACCCGGCGAAAAACTGTTCGAAGAGTTGCAATATTCCGATGAGGACGTCAACATCACAAAACACAGCGGCATATTTGTCTGCAAGCTGTCTGGAGTAGATTGCGAGGAGTTTTTCGGCAAACTGAACAGGCTCAAGGAAACGGCGCAAAAAAACGATAAAGCGCAAGTAGAGGAGCTTATTTTTGAAATAGTTCCCAGTGAATATAGAGAGAAAGCCAAAGGAGTAGCATAGATGTCGCATTTCGGAACAGACGGAATAAGAGCAAAGGCAACGGAGTTCTCGGCAGAATATTTATATAAAATTGCCGATGCAGCTTCGGCGGAATTACCGAAATCAAAAGTAGTAATTGGCAGGGATACGCGTATCAGCGGTCCCTTTATTGAAACAGAACTGGCAAACCGATTGGCGCAAAAGGGCGCTGAAGTCATCATCGCAGGCATGACGGCGACGCCGACGCTTGCGTATTTGACAAAGCTTTTGGGCGCTGACTTCGGCATAATGATATCCGCCAGTCACAACCCACCCGAATACAACGGCATAAAATTTTTCTCCTCTTCCGCCGAAAAAATCAGCGACGAGAGAGAGAAAGCCATAGAATTTTTTATAGACAACCCCAAAGAAATGCCTGATGTGAGAGTACCGAAGAAAGTTTCTTATTTTTTCGGAGACGGAGAATATATCGATTTTCTTATACGCAGTCTGAACCCCGATATTGCGGGAATGACAATTTGTCTTGACTGCGCGAACGGAGCAACGGCGAATATTGCGCCGACTCTCTTCAAAAAACTTGGCGCAAAGGTCACTGTTCATAACAGCAATACCTGCGGCAAAGACATAAACGAGGGTTGCGGCGCCACAAAGCCGGAATTTCTCATGCAGAAGATGGAAGAAGAAGCATATGATATAGGTTTCAGCTATGACGGAGACGGCGACCGACTTATGGTAGCCGAAAACGGAAAGCTGTTTAACGGCGATCATCTTATGTATGTCCATGCAAGAAGCATGAAGCAAAAAGGTACGCTGAAACACGATACCATAGTAGCTACAATTATGAGCAATATGGGAACAGAGGCGGCGTGCAAAAAAAGCGGACTCAAACTGCTCCGCACACCTGTTGGGGATAAGTTTGTTCACCGTGAAATGATAAAGAACGGATATAATATCGGCGGAGAGGAGTCGGGACACATCATTTTCAGCGATTATATGAAGACAGGCGACGGAATATTGGCGTCTTTGCTGACGGCAATGCTGGCAAAAGAAGTGTCATTGACATCTCTTGATGACATAAAAGAGTATCCCAAGGCAATCGAGAGTTATATGTGCGACAAGGCGGCGGCGCAGAGGTTCTACACCGATGAAGCCATCCAAGACTACCTTCAGAATCTCGATTTTGAAGGCAGAGCAGTGGTGCGTCCAAGCGGCACCGAACCGAAAATAAGAATACTGGTGGAGGCTGCCGACAAGCAGCTTGCCGACCAAAAAGCCAATGAAATAAAAGAATTTTTGATAAGGAGACTGGGCTGATTATATGATAAAAATTTATGTTATCAACGAGAAGAGGTATGCGCATGTGGATATTTTGGGAAAATTCCCTCAAGATATTTTGACTGCCGGACTAAAAGATATTTCAATTATAGAAAATATAGATGAGGTTGAAGAGCAATCGGCGGATTATACCGCCGTGCTTTATTATGACACTCCGCTTGCGGACAACGCTTTTCTTGAGGAGTTGGCAGCGTCCGGCGATGGCTGGCGCATAGGCGACGGTTGGCTGAAAAAGCGTGGGTTTGCAGGCGAAATGAAAGTAACTGACGATGTTCGTGCAACACAAATCAAAAATCTAGGCAAGGTTGCGCCGATTTATGCCGAACTTCGCAGAAGAATAATAGAAAATTATAAACAAAGAGACATTCTTTTTTATGACATAGACAGCTGTTATATCGATTTGACGGTGGAAATAGCCGACGGTTGCATAATACACCCTATGGTGGCGCTGCGCGGCAAAACCAAACTCGGCGCAGACTGTGTCATCTTCCCTCAAACAGAACTTATTGACACGGAAGTGGCGAATTGCGTTGATATCCGTTCGTCATATTCATTGAGCGCAAGAATAGGCTCGTATACAACAGTCGGACCCTTCGCATGTCTGAGAAAAGATGCGATAATCGGCGCTTATTGCCGTGTCGGCGACTTTGTCGAAGTCAAGAATTCCACAATAGGTGATGGCACAAAAATGGCGCACTTGGCATATGTCGGCGATTCCATAGTAGGACAAAATACCAACGTCGGTTGCGGCACGGTATTTGCAAACTATAACGGCAAAATCAAACAAAGATGTACCGTCGGAAGCAACGTGTTTATCGGCGCAAACAGCAATCTTGTGGCGCCTGTGGTCGTTCATGACGGAGCGTATATTGCCGCAGGCAGCACAGTGACTCACGATGTTCCGGGCGGCAACTTGTGCATAGCTCGTTCACGCCAAGTTTTGAAAGAGAATTGGGAAAGAAAATAAGATTATATGTCATTTCGACTGACCTAGTAACATAAAGCGGATGAGATACCTCGACTCTGCTCGGTATGACAAAAACAAGCGGATGAGATACCTCGACTCTGCTCGGTATGACAAAAACAAGCGGATGAGAT
>CAYJBS010000005.1:47964-51454 GCA_964368435.1 uncultured Christensenella sp.
ACCTCGACTCTGCTCGGTATGACAAAAATAAGCGGATGAGATACCTCCACTTGACTATTACTAGGTATTGACAAGCGATAGTTATAGATATATAATTAATTAAAACTTTTAATTATTGCAAGAGGTAATTATTTATGATAGCTATCGGTTCGGACAAGTCAGGCTTTGCGCTAAAAGAGGCGATAAAATTTTTTTTAATTGATTCGGGTATTGCTTTTGAAGACCTTGGTACGCAGAGTATGGAAGCAGGAATTCCATATTTTGAGGTGGCGCGCAAAGTTGCGCCGTCTGTCGCAGCGGGCATTTATGAAAAAGCCATTCTGATTTGCGGCACAGGTATGGGCATGAGTGTCGTTGCCAACAAGCATAAGGGAGTTTATGCTGCCGCCGTCGAAAGCGTATATGCCGCGAAGATGGCAAGAGCCATAAACAACGCAAAGATACTTTGTATGGGCGGCTGGATAATCGGCGCCGAGATGGGCATAGAGATGGCAAAGACATTCCTCGAGACAGAGTTTTTGCAAAATCTCGAAGACTGGAGACAGAAGTTTTTGACAAATGCCGCTCAAAAAGTAAAAGAAATTGAAGAGGAAATCTATGGTTGATTTTGCTTATGCGCAGCCTGTCAAGATTTATTTCGGTTCCGGCAAACTCAATGATGTGGGCGCAATAGCTCGACAGAACGGTTACAAAACCGGCGCTCTTATTGCCGACAATATTTTTATAAAAAACGGACTGGCGCAGGCTTTGAAAGAAAAAACCCCTTGTATAGTGGGGATCTTTTCGCAATTTTCCCCCAATCCCATGTTAAGCGAGGTTCAAAATGCCGCGGACAAGCTCAAAAAGTGGGGCGTGGATTTTGTGGTGGCGCTAGGCGGTGGCAGCGCGCTGGATTTAGCCAAATTTGCCGCTTCAGCAGTATTTGCCAAGCACGATATCAGAGAATATTTTTTTGGAAGGCAGGTTTTTTCATCGCAGCATTTACCGCTTTTTGCCGTGCCCTCAACGGCAGGCACAGGCTCGGAGGTCACCTCTGTATCTGTCTGCAACGATGACGAAACAGGCATCAAGTTCCCTCTTTCACACAAGAACTTTTTGCCTGAGATTGCCATAATAGATTCAAGTTTGACACTCAGCGTGCCGCCCTTTGTGACGGCGCAAACGGGCATAGATGCCTTGTCACACGCTCTGGAGGCGCTTTGGAGTGTCAATCATCAGCCTATTTGCGATGTCATGGCGGTGAACTCGTGCAAACTCATTTTTGCCAATCTCGAGAAGGCTTATAACGACGGCAAAGACGCCGAGGCAAGAGATAACATGTCTTTGGCGGCGCTGTATGCAGGTATGGCATTTTCACAAACCAAGACTGCGGCATGCCATGCATGCTCCTATCCTCTGTCGATAGACTACAAACTTGCGCACGGCGAGGCATGCGGTTTTACGCTGGACAGCTTCGTTCGCCTGAACGCCGATGCCGAGGGCGGCAGAATCGCAGCATTCGCAAAAGAAATAGGCTTTTTGAACGCTTCCGATATGGCGGATAAGATTTATGCAATGAAAAAAATAATGGGGATGAAGCGCACACTCTCTGAGTGCGGCATTGAGGATATAGCCGACTTGAGCGATAAATGTCTTGCTCATCCTCTTATGAAAAACAATTCCGTCAAAATTGATCGTGAAACAATGATAAAGCTTTTTGAAAACTTGAGGTAAAAATGACTACGCAAGGCTCCAACAGCAAAATGCTGAGAACCAAGAACCGCAGAGTAATCCTTTGGAAACTTTTTAACAATGGACCTATGTCGCGCATAGAGCTAGCCAAGGAATGCCGTCTTACCGGCGCCGCCATAACCATTATTGCCAAGGAACTGCTTGAATGTGGAAAAATCATAGAAAACGGCGAGCGGTTGCAACGCAATCTCCAAGGCAGAAAGGAAGTATTGCTTGACATAAATTATGACAACTTTCTTGCGTGCAACATAAATATCGAACGCGACAACATCCATTTTTCGCTGTGCAGCTTGAAAGGCATAATTCTTGAAATAAAAAGACCCACAAAAGAAATGTTGGGAGTGGAATACCTGCGCATAAATATCGAGCACATCACCAGAGGTTATGAAAAGAGGTTGGTAGGCATCGGCGTAGGCGTGATAGGAGCCGTCGATGAGGAGAACGGAGAACTCGTAAACTCGTACGGACTTTTCGAAAACGGACTCAACCTAAAAGCCGAACTAAGCAGATATTTTGATGTGCCTGTATATGTTGCAAACAATGTCAGAGCGCATGCCAAAGCAATAATAAATGACGAAAGAAACAACTTTTTATACATAAAGCACGGACCGGGTTTGGGTTGCGCTATCGTAATAAACGGCAAGGTTTTGGACGGGCACACAAACAGAGCCGCCGAAGTGTCTCAAGTCGACATAGGAAACGACGGCAATACGCTGGAGTCGTACATTTTGGAATCGTCACTGCTTGCAAGGTCAAAATATTCGGATGTAAAAGAGCTTTATGCGGCATATGCAACCGACCCTAAGGCAAAACAAATTCTCGACACTTGCATAGCTGTTTTTGTATACAGCGTGACAAACATGAATTTGATTACAGACCCCGAACAAATTATTATTGCCGGCGGAATATTTTATGGCGAACATACATATGAGGCTTTCCGCAAGGCATTGGCAGAGAAGAATGCCGAAGTAGCCGCAAAGACAGAGGTTTTATCCGAAGAAACCAACATAAAAGGCATAGCCAGCGCAAGACTGGTATTCAATAAAGTATTTTTTGACGTTTAGGAGGACTTAATGTACCAAGACCCGAAATTGTTTACCGAAAAGGTACCGATGAAAGAAAAACTGATTTTTGCTTCTGCCGACCTATATGGCGGCGGCGCTCCCGGACTAATAAACGCGCTCTATTTTGCCTTTCTTGTGGCGATGGGAGTAGGCACGGTTTGGGCAGGCGCCATTGTTGCAGTGGCAAGAATATGGGATGCCATCACAGACCCTTTCATGGGCGTCATAAGTGACAACACCCGCACAAAGTGGGGCAGACGCAGACCGTACATATTGTTCGGCGGTATGCTCATCATAGCAAGCTTTGCATTCTTGTTTTTACCGATGCAGGCAGTCAGTTCCAAGGCGTTGAAAGTAACAGTTTATTTATTGGCATATCTTTTTTATAACACCCTTTCGACGGTCATAAATGTCAGCTATTCCAGCTTCTCTACAGAACTTGCCAACAACCCGAAAGAGACGACACAAGTCAACACTTTGCGTCTTATATTCTCTATGTGCTCAGGCGGTATCGCAGCAATAGGCGGCACATTCTTGTTGGATAAGTTGCTTTCGGGAGTAATATCCGTCAATGTATTATACTTTATTGTCGTATTCGGTTTCGGCGCGCTGTACACAGTGCCCTGCATACTTGCCGGTCTGTTCACAAAAGAGAGAGTAAAGTTGCCGGAGACAAAATCGACTTTTACTTTCAA